>NZ_JAMYQZ010000003.1:0-177022 GCF_040321145.1 Mesorhizobium sp. M0514 | reverse complement strand
GTGACGTGAACAATCACCAGCCTGCCATGACCGCCCCCTCTCAGCGAATTTGCAGAACTCTCAGCACACTACCTTTTGGGTCGGCTGTACCACGACGAGCTTGGGGGAGATAGACCAGGTCCAACAGCGGCAACGGTATCAGCCCCTCGACAAGGGTTTTCAAGCGGCCGGAGCCCGTCCTGCCATTCGGTCGCCTGTCTTGATTTTGTCACCTCACAAGTCTAAGCGGCGGGCGCACGGTCGGCTCACGCGGCGAAGAGCCGTGCAATCTGACACGACGCGTCAATCTGAACGCACCCTTTAATCCGCCAAGGGAGACCGACGATGATCAAGGCCTTCGTCGTCGACAATGACCGCCTGCGCCCCGCCGACGATCTCGTGGCCAATGGCGATCACGTCGTCTGGGCCGACCTTCTCAACCCGACCAAGGAAGAAGAAACAGCGATCGAGACCTGGCTCGGCGTTGCCATCCCGACGCGCGAGGAGATGGAGGAGATCGAGATTTCGAGCCGCCTCTACATCGAGGACGGCGCCTACTTCATGACCGCCACCTTGCCAGCGCAGACCGAAATCGATGATCCCTTGATGTCACCGGTTACCTTTGTGCTTGCCGGCCCGAGACTGGTCACCATCCGTTATCATGAGCCGAAGGCGTTCAAGACCTTTCCCCTGCGCGCCGAGAAGGTGGCGACAGGCTGCACCACCGGCAACACCATCCTGATCGGCCTGCTGGAGGCGATCGTCGATCGCCTAGCCGATATTCTCGAACGCGCCGGCCGTGACATCGAGACGATCTCGCGCGATATCTTCGAAGCGCGGTCGACCAAGGTGAACAAGCGCAATCGCGACTTCCAGGAACTGCTCAAGGCCATCGGCCGCAAGGAGGACATTGCCTCCTCGATCCGCGACAGCCTTATCTCGCTGCAGCGCCTCACCGGCTTCCTTGCCCATGTCGCGACCCAGATCAAGATGAGCAAGGACGTCCGCGCCCGCATCAAGACAGTATCGCGCGACGTGCTGTCGCTCGCCGACCACGCCACCTTCCTGTCGCAGAAGATCTCGTTCCTGCTCGACGCGACGCTCGGCATGATCTCGATCGAGCAGAACGCCATAATCAAGATCTTCTCGGTCGCCGCCGTCATCTTCCTGCCGCCGACGCTGGTAGCTTCGATCTACGGCATGAATTTCGACGTCATCCCGGAGCTGAAATGGGAGCTCGGCTATCCCTTCGCCATCGGCCTGATGATCCTGTCGGCGATCCTGCCGTTCTGGTATTTCCGCCGCCGCGGCTGGTTGTAGGCCCAATAGAATTCGCTTGACCAAACGCCGCCCGGACGGCATCCGGATGCCCGGTGATCGTACAACCGGATTGGGATCATGACCGCAAAAAGCTGGGCCTACGAGGATTTCACCGAGGGCGCATCGATCGACCTCGGCGCCAAGCAGGTGAGTGCGGCCGAAATCATCGAATTCGCCACCGAATTCGACCCGCAGCCGATGCATCTCGACGAAGCCGCCGGCAAGGCCAGCATCCTTGGCGGCTTAGCCGCCTCCGGCTGGCACACCTGCGCGATCTTCATGCGCATGCTGTGCGACGCCTTCCTGCTCGACTCGACCGCGCAAGGCGCGCCCGGCATAGACCAGGTCAAATGGAAGAAGCCGGTGCTGGCCGGCGACACGCTGGCCGGCAGCACCAGCGTGCTTGCCAGGCGCCTGTCGAAATCCAGGCCTCAGCTCGGCCTCGTCACCTTGCGCAGCGAACTGTTCAACCAGCGCGGTGAAAGCGTCTTCGAACTTGAGAACACTGTCATGTTCTTGACCCGCGAGGCCGGCGCATGAGCCTCGACGCGTTCTTCCGCATCGGCGATACCATCAACCTCGGTTCGCACACATTCGAAGCCGAGGCGATCAAGGCGTTCGCCTGCAAATACGATCCACAGGTCTTTCATGTCGACGAGGAGGCGGCAAAGAAAAGCGTGTTCGGCCGCCTCTGCGCCTCAGGCTGGCACACCGCGGCCACCTGGATGAAGCTCAATCTCAAAAATCCTATGGACGCTTCTCAATGGACCGGACCCGGCCCGGTACCAGAATTCGGCCCCTCCCCCGGCTTCAGGAACCTGAAATGGCCAAAGCCGGTCTATGCCGGAGAAACCGTCACCTTCATGCGCACGGCCCTGTCCCACCGCCCGCTCGCCAATCGCCCCGGCTGGCGGCTGCTCGCGCTGCGCTCGGAAGGATTCGATTCTACGGGCGACAAGGTGCTGGAGTTCGACAGCGCGGTGCTGGTGAAGGCTGGGTAGGGCTAGGGTTTAGGCAGTAGGGATTAGGCAGCAGTGGGTGCTGCGCCTTGCACGGAATGCGGAGCTTCCCTCCCTACTCCCTACTCCCTACTCCCTACTCCCTACTCCCTACTCCCTAATGCCCCTCAAACCCGATCAACGTCCGCACCGGCACGCCCAGCGCTTCGAGCTTCGCCCGTCCGCCGAGATCCGGCAGGTCGATGACGAAGCACGCGGCAAGAATATCGGCGCCGATCTGCCTCAGCAACTTGACCGCCGCCTCCGCCGTGCCGCCGGTCGCGATCAGGTCGTCGACCAGGATCACCTTCTCGCCCGGCGCAACGCCGTCCTTGTGCATCTCCATCTCGTCCAGCCCGTATTCCAGGCTGTAGGCGACGCGTACCGTCTCGTAAGGCAGCTTGCCCTTCTTGCGGATCGGCACGAAGCCGGCCGAAAGCTGGTGCGCGACCGCACCGCCGAGGATGAAGCCACGCGCCTCGATGCCGGCGATCTTGTCGATCTTCTGGCCGGCATAGGGATGCACCAGCTCGTCGATGGCGCGGCGGAAGGCGCGCGCATTGCCGAGCAAAGTGGTGATGTCGCGAAACAGGATGCCGGGCTTGGGGTAGTCCGGAATGGTGCGGATCGCGGCGAGCAGCGTGTCTTCGAGCGAGGATTTCATGGGTCGAGATTACCTGAAACGGAGGTTGTTGCGCGACAATTGTTCGATCGAACTGCAGCCCATCAGCTTCATGCCGCGCTCGATCTCGACCCGCATCTGCTCCAGCGCCCGCTCTACGCCCGGCTGGCCGGCCGCCGCCAGCGGGAACAGATAATAGCGGCCGACGCCAACAGCCTTGGCGCCGAGCGACAGCGCCTTCAGCACATGGGTGCCGCGCTGCACGCCGCCATCCATGATGACGTCAATTCTGTCGCCGACGGCATCGACGATCTCGGCCAGTTGGTCGAACGCCGCCCGCGAGCCGTCCAGCTGCCGGCCGCCATGGTTGGACAGCACAATGCCGCTGCAGCCGATCTCGACGGCGCGCTTGGCATCCTCCACCGACATGACGCCCTTGAGACAGAACGGACCTCCCCACAGTCTGACCATCTCGGCAACATCGTCCCAGGTCATCGACGGATCGAGCATCTCGGTGAAGTAGCGGCTGATCGACATCGTGCCGCCGCCCATGTCGACATGCTCGTCGAGCTGCGGCAGCTTGAACCCCTCATGGGTGAAATAGTTGATCGCCCAGCCCGGCTTCAGCGCGAACTGCAGCATGCCGGAAAGGTTGAGCTTGAAGGGGATGGCAAAGCCGGTGCGCTTGTCGCGCTCGCGGTTGCCTCCGGTGATGCTGTCGACGGTCAGCATCATCACTTCGACGCCAACCGCTTTCGCCCGCTGCATCATCGCCCGGTTGAGGCCGCGATCCCGGTGGAAATAGAACTGGTAGACCTGCGGGCTGCTGCTGATCTTGCGCGCTTCCTCAAGACTGACGGTGCCGAGCGAGGACACGCCAAACATAGTGCCGAATTTGGCCGAAGCCTTGGCCACCGCGCGCTCGCCTTGATGATGGAACAGCCGCTGCAAGGCGGTCGGCGAGCAATAGACGGGCATGGCCAGCTTCTGGCCCATCACCGTCACCGACATGTCGATCTCGCTTACCCCGCGCAGCACGCTGGGAACGAGGTCGCAGCGCTCGAAACTCTCGGTGTTGCGGCGATAGGTGACCTCGTCGTCGGCCGCGCCATCGATGTAGTTGAAGATTGGCCCCGGCAACCGCCGCTGGGCCATGCGCCGGAAATCGGAAAAGTTGTGACAGTCGCGTAGCCGCATCGTCGATCCCAAATGCCCCTCTAGCCGGCTATCCGCCGGGCGCGCGTGCAATACCAATCGCATGGCGCCGTGCCAACGGACTTTCTCACTGGACGGCTGGCTGCGCCAAGATGCGAACCATGTCCGGTTTGGCAAGCAAAAAGGGCGTCCGAAGACGCCCTTTCCATTTCCGAGGAATAAGACGCGGCTTAGTGGGCCACGCCTTCCCACACCTTGCGCTTGGTCAGATACATCAGCGCCCCGAACAGAAGCAGAAACACCAGCACGCGGAAGCCGGTCTTCTTGCGGTCTTCCATATGCGGCTCGGCCGCCCACATCAGGAACGCCGAGACGTCGCGCGAATACTGGTCGATCGTCTGCGGCGAACCGTCATCATAGGTGACCTGGCCGTCGGACAGCGGCTTGGGCATCTTCAGCGACACGCCGGACATGAAGTATGGATTGTAGTGGGTGCCTTCGGGGATCACCATGCCGGCAGGTGGCGTCTCGTCGTAGCCTGTCAGCAGCGAATGGATGTAGTCCGGGCCGCCCTGCGCATATTGCGTGAAGATGTCGAAGACGAAGCGCGGGAAGCCGCGCTCGACGCCGCGCGCCTTGGCCAGCAGCGACATATCCGGTGGGGCAGCGCCGCCGTTAGAAGCGGCAGCCGCCTCCTCATTGGCGAACGGCGCCGGGAAATGGTCTGACGGCTTGCCCGGCCGGTCGAACATGTCGCCGGCATCGTTGGGTCCATCATGGATGGTGTACTCGGCCGACAGCGACTTGATCTGCGCTTCCGAATAGCCGAGGTCCTCCAGCGTGCGGAACGCCACCAGATTCATCGAGTGGCAGGCCGAGCAGACTTCCTTGTAGACCTTCAAGCCACGCTGCAGCTGCGCCTTGTCGTAGGTGCCGAACGGACCGGCAAAAGTCCAGTCCATCTCCTTCGGCTCGTGGATCGGGAAATGCGTCGGTGCCGCCGCGTTGTGCGCCTCTTCAGCGGCGATCGCCACACTGCCGACGGCTCCGATGCCAGCGGCAAACACGCCTAGCAGGGCGAGCGAGGTGAGAATCTTTTTCATGCCAAATCCCCTTAGATTCTCACTCAGCCTTTGGTTTCCGGCGCCGCGGTCGCACCGGCCGGATGTCCCCCTCCGGCACCCTTGTTCTTCTCCAGCACCGCCTCGGTGATCGAATTCGGCAGTCTGCGTGGCGTCTCGATCAGGCCAAGCACCGGCAGGATGACGAGGAAGAAGGCGAAGTAGAACAGTGTCGCCGCTTGAGCGTAGCCAACGTAGTTGCCCGAGACCTCACCTATCAGGAGGGTCAACAGACCGCCGCCTTCCGCCGGCTGCGAGCCAAGCCAGCCAAGCAGGACAGCGTCTGCGACGAACAGCCAGAAGAACAGCTTGTACCAGGGCCGGTAGACCGCCGAGCGCACCTTGGAGGTGTCGAGCCACGGCACCAGGAACAGCATGACGATGGCGCCGAACATGCACAGCACGCCACCGAGCTTGGAGTTGATCGGCCCGATGTTGAAGGTGATCGCGCGCAGGATCGCGTAGAACGGCAGGAAGTACCATTCCGGCACGATGTGGGCCGGCGTCTTCAGCGGGTTGGCGATCGTGTAATTGTCCGGATGGCCGAGAAAGTTCGGCAGGTAGAAGACGAAATAGGCGAAGAAGAACAGGAACACGATCATGCCGAATGCATCCTTGATGGTCGCATAGGGCGTAAAGGCAACGGTGTCGGTCTTCGATTTCACCTCGATGCCGGTCGGGTTCGACTGGCCGACCACGTGCAGCGCCCAGACGTGCAGCACGACGACGCCGGCAATCATGAACGGCAGCAAATAGTGCAGCGCAAAGAAGCGGTTGAGCGTCGGGTTGTCGACGGCGAAACCGCCGAGCAGCAGTTCCTGGATCCAGTTTCCGACCAGCGGAATGGCGCTGAAGAAGCCGGTGATGACGGTGGCGCCCCAGAAGCTCATCTGACCCCAGGGCAGCACATAGCCCATGAAGCCGGTCGCCATCATCAGCAGATAGATGATGCAGCCGAGGATCCACAGCAGCTCGCGCGGCGCCTTGTAGGAGCCGTAATAAAGCCCGCGGAAGATGTGGATGTAGACGGCGACGAAGAAGAACGAGGCGCCGTTGGAATGCATGTAGCGCAACAGCCAACCGGAATTGACGTCGCGCATGATCTTCTCGACCGAATTGAAGGCGAGATTGGTGTCGGCGGTATAGTGCATGGCGAGCACGATACCGGTCAGGATCTGCGCCACCAGCATGATCGTGAGGATGCCGCCGAAGGTCCACGCATAGTTGAGGTTGCGCGGCACCGGATAAGCGATGAAGCTGTCATAGAGCATGCGCGGCAGCGGCATGCGGGCGTCGAACCAGCGTTCGATACCGGTCTTGGGCGTATAGGTCGAGTGTCCCTCGCTCATCGAAATATCCCCTGCCTCATCCGATAAGGATTTTGGTATCGGAAATGAACTTGAATACCGGCACGGCCATGTTTTCCGGCGCCGGGCCTTTGCGGATGCGGCCGGCGGTATCGTACACCGAACCGTGGCACGGGCAGAACCAGCCGCCGAAATCGCCTTCCTGGCCAAGCGGAATGCACCCCAGATGCGTGCAGACCTGCACCATCACCATCCAGGCTTCCTTGCCGGGCGTGGTGCGGTTGGCGTCGGTCGCCGGCGCATCGGCGGGCAGATTGGCGTTGCGGGCAATAGGATCCTTGAGATCGGCAAGGTTCACGGCCTCGCCGTCCTTCATCTCCTGCTCGGTGCGATTGCGCACCACGACCGGCTTGCCGCGCCATTTGACGATCAGCGACATGCCAGGCGTCAGCGAGGCGACATCGACCTCGACCGAGGCCAGCGCCAGCGTCGAGGCATCGGGGCGCATCTGGTCGATGAAGGGCCAGGCAACGGCGCCTGCGCCAACCACTGCGGCCATGCCGGTGGCGACGTAGAGAAAATCACGACGGTTGGGATCCTGGGTGTCGGTTGCGCTCACGGGTGCCTGATCCTTTCGCCTCTTCCGAGCCGGCGGCCGAGCTTTGTCCCCGCTCCATCGCGCCGGTCCGACAGCGCATGGCGAACAAGCTAGCGAATTCCTCCGGCATTTGGATTTCGGTTTATGCGTGAAGCCCGTTTTTGTCCAGCGGGCTGAAGCCACAAGGGCAGATTGTCGCGGGGACAGAACAGCGCGTCAGTTGGCCAGATGCCCAAAGGTCGGCAAAGGCGGCTAAACAACAGGGAAATATCACCAAATCGGAGGCTCCCCGCCTGTCTCGACAGGACAGGTTGCCGTGATCTAGTCTCGCCGGCATGGCACATATTATCGACCGCGAGACCTGGACCAGGACGCCCGGCCGCTGGCAGGGCGAACTGCAATGCGGCGCCTACGACTCCAACTCCTGCCTGATTTTCAACTATCAGGAAGAGATTGGCGGCGGCCCGCGCCTGCACACGCATCCCTATTGTGAAATCTTCATCATCCGGCAAGGCACCGGCCTGTTCACGATCGGCGACCAGCAGATCGAGGCCACGGCCGGCCAGATCCTGATCGTGCCGCCCGATACGCCGCACAAATTCACCAATCTTGGCCCAGGCCCGCTCGAAACGACCGACATCCACGAAAACGGCAGCTTCATCACCGAATGGCTGGAATGATTGTTGCCGGCTGGTGACCTCTAGCTTGCACCGAGTCTGACCAGCACGGCCCTTGGGATATCGTATTCGCGGATGACCGACCCATGCCGGCGCAGGCCGCAGAGTTCACGCTGGATGAAATAGGCGTGCACCGCTGCGGCAGCCTCCTTGAGCAGCCGCGGTCGCTGCTCCTCGTCGTCGTTGTTCTGACGGAGCTTGGCCAGCGTTTCCTCGACCCGTTGGCCGGCCCGGCCGAGCGCTGCGGCCTTTTCAGCCAGTATCTCATGGCCGAGGGCCTCGAACGCGGCTTCGGCAGCCGAGGCGCCTAGGGATGGCGGACGCAGTGACATCTCAGCCTCCTTTTCTGTCTTGAGAGAGCATCATGCGGTGCGTGACGAATTCTTCGCCCACCACCGGCTGGAAGCCAAGCCGTTCATAGAACCCAAAGGCTCCTTGTGGCGCGCGGGTGTTCAGCACGGCAAAATGCTGACGTGCCCTGTCAATGACGGTCTCGACCAGCATGCGGCCAACGCCGCTGCGGCGATGACGCGCGCTGACGAACAGGTGCCTGACCCGGCCGTGGTCCCTGCCTTCGAAATAAGGATCGATGTTCAACCCGCACACACCAGCGAGTTCTCGGCCATGCCATGCGCCAAACAGCGCCTCGCCTCGTTTCAGGAACTTATTGCAGCCGCCTGCCCAGCCATCCGCCAGCCGCACCAGCATCCAGTAGCCCTCCAGCCGGCTCTCCTCCTTCAGCGCGTCGAAGGCCGGCGCGGTTGGCCGCAGCCGCTTGAGGACGTAGCCGACATCAGGCGACACTGCCATGCCCTACTCCGCCGGCCGTGTCTCTTCCAGCACGCTTTCCTCGTGGTAGAGGAAGCCGCCGGACTGCCGCTTCCACAGCCGCGCATAGAGCCCGTCGAGCGCCACCAAGTCGTCATGCGTGCCCTGTTCGACGATGCGGCCTCCGTCCAGCACCACAAGACGGTCGAGCGCGGCGATGGTCGACAGCCGGTGTGCTATGGCGATGACCGTCTTGTTCTCCATCAGCCTGGCCAGATTCTCCTGGATCGCCGCCTCGATGTCGGAATCGAGCGCCGAGGTCGCCTCGTCGAGGATCAGGATCGGCGCATCCTTGAGGAAGACGCGGGCGATCGCGACGCGCTGGCGCTGGCCGCCCGACAGTTTCACGCCGCGCTCGCCGACAAAAGCCTCGTAGCCGGTATGGTCCCGGTTGTCGCGCAGGCCCAATATGAACTCGTGCGCCTCGGCCTTCTTCGCCGCCGCGATCACCTCGGCCTCGGTCGCGTCCGGCATGCCGAGCTTGATGTTGTCGCGCAGCGAGCGGTGGAACAGCGCCGTGTCCTGGCTGACCACACCGATATTGGCGCGCAGCGAGTTCTGCGTCACCTCGGCGACGCCTTGCCCGTCGATCAGGATTTTGCCGCTCTCGAGGTCGTAGAGGCGCAAGATGAGGTTGGCGAGCGTCGTCTTGCCCGCGCCCGACGGCCCGACCAGCCCGACCTTCTCGCCAGGCTTGACCACAAGGTCGATGCCATTCAGCACGCCAAAACCCTTGCCGTAGTGGAACTCGACATTCTTCACCTCGATGCGGCCTCCGGCGACGACAAGCTCTTTCGCATCCGGCGCATCGACAAGGCCAAGCGGCTGCGAGATCAGCGCCTTGGAGTTCTCCAGCACGCCGAGGTTTCGCAAAATGCCGTTGAGCTGCATCATCACCCGCCCGAGCAGCATGTTGAGCCGCAGCACCAGGGACAGCGTGAAAGCGACGGCGCCGACGGTGATCGACCCTTCGACCCAGAGATAGACGGCAAAGCAGCCAATCGCGGTGATCATGATGCCCGACAGCGTCGTCAGCGCCATTCGCACGCCGGTCAGCCGGCGGGTGAAGGGCCGTAGTGCATCGAGATAGATGTCGAAGCCGTTCTTGATGTAGCGGTCGTCGCCGTCGGCCGAGAACAGCTTCAGCGTCTGCACGTTGGAATAGGAATCGATGATGCGCCCATTGATCATCGAGCCCGCTTCGGCCGTGGCCTCGGCATGCCTGCGGATCGAGGGCAGATAGAGCTTGGCCAGCCAGGCGAAAGCGAGGATCCAGATCACCACCAGCACGGCCAGGCGCAGATCCAGCCCGGCGACCAGCGCCAAGGTCGTCACCGTATAGATGAGCATGAACCAGATGACCTCGATGAAGCTCTCCATCAGGTCGCCGGTCGCCTGCCCGGCCTGCCAGACTTTTGTCGCGATACGGCCGGCGAAATCGTTCTGGAAGAAGGTGTAGGACTGCCGCGACACATGCCGGTGCGCCTGCCAGCGCACCAGATTGTAGAAGCCCGGCGTGATCGTCTGTTCGTTGACCAGCGCCGACAGGCCGACGACGACGGTGCGGATGACCGCCACCACGACGATCATGAAAACAAGCTCAGGCCCGGCGGCGGCCCACAGCGCGTGCCAGCTGCGCTCACCGGGAAGCTGGTCGAGAATATCGACCAGCCGCCCGACGAAGTAGAACAGCCCGGCCTCGATCAGCGGCGCGATGCCGCCGATGACCAGCATGGCGAAGAAGGCGAACTTCGCCTGGCCGACATAGTGCCAGAGGAAGCCGCCGACGCTTGGCGGTGGCCGAAGGTCCGCCGGCTCCCTGAACGGATAGACCCAGTCCTCGAACCAGCGATAGACGGCTGTCATCATGCTGACGTCATCACTCTGCGGCTTCACCCTTCACGCCGATGTCGTTGGCAACGGCGTCATTGGCGGCATCGACCGGACCGTCGTCGAGCAGGAACCCGCCCGACTGGCGCTGCCAGAGCTGCGCGTAGAGCCCGCCGCTGGCAACGAGTTCCTCGTGCGACCCTTCCTCGATGACACGGCCCTTGTCGAGGACGACGAGCCTGTCCATCGCCGCGATGGTCGACAGCCGGTGCGCAATGGCGATGACGGTCTTGCCTTGCATGAGCTTGTAGAGATTCTCCTGGATGGCGGCCTCGGCTTCGGAATCCAGCGCCGACGTCGCTTCGTCAAGGATAAGTATCGGTGCGTCCTTCAACATAACGCGAGCAATGGCGATGCGTTGCCGCTGGCCGCCGGACAATTTGACGCCGCGGTCGCCGACATGAGCATCGAGCCCTTTACGTCCGGTGTGATCCGAAAGCCTGCCGATAAACTCCAGCGCCTCGGCCCGCCCGGCTGCCTCGACAAGCATTTCCTCCGTCGCATCGGGCCGCCCGTAAAGGATGTTGTCGCGCACCGAACGATGCAGCAGCGAAGTGTCCTGCGTCACCATGCCGATCTGCGCGCGCAGCGAATCCTGCGTCACCGAAGCGATCTCCTGGCCGTCGATCAGGATCCGGCCGTTCTCGAGGTCGTAGAACCGCAACAGGAGATTGACCAGCGTCGACTTGCCCGCACCCGAGCGCCCGACAATGCCGACTTTCTCGCCGGGCTTCACCGTCAGCGACAGGTTCTCGATGACGCCCTTCTGCTTGCCATAGTGGAAACGAATGTCGTCGAAGCGGATCTCGCCCTTGGTGACGGCAATGTCCTTCGCCCCCGGCCGGTCTTCGACCAGGCGCGGCAGCGAGATCGAGGCGATGCCGTCTTGCACCGTGCCGATGTTCTCGAACAGGCTCGACATTTCCCACATGATCCACTGCGACATGCCCCACATACGGAGCACGAGGCCGATGACCACGGCGACGGCGCCGATCGTCACCGCCTGGCCGAGCCACAGCCACAGCGCCAGCGCCGTCACCGAAAACAGGAGCAGCGCGTTGAGGATATAGAGCAGCCCGTAAAGCACCGTCACCAGCCGCATCGACCGGTAGACCGTGTCGAGGAAGCCTGCCATGCCTTCTTTGGCGAACGTTGCTTCGCGCCGTGCATGGGAAAACAACTTGACCGTCTGGATGTTGGTGTAGCTGTCGACGACGCGGCCGGTCATCGTCGAGCGCGCATTGGCCTGCGCCTCGCCGACCTTGCCCAGCTTCGGGATGATATAGCGCAACAACCCGATATAGCCGAGCAGCCAGACGCCGAGAGGTGCCGCCAGCCGCAAGTCGGCCGAGCCGACGATGAACAGCATGCCGAGGAAATAGACGATGACGTAATTGAGCACCTCGATCACCTTGATGACGCATTCGCGCACGGCGAGTGCCGTCTGCATCAGCTTGGTGGCGATGCGGCCGGCAAATTCGTCCTGGTAGAAGCTCATCGACTGCTTCAAGAGATAACGATGCACCTGCCATCGGATGCGCATGGGGTAGTTGCCCATCAGCGTCTGCTGGTTGAGCAAAGAATGCAGCCATACCGTACCCGGCAGCGCGAACAGCACGACGAAGGCCATGCCGGCAAGCTTCCAGCTCTCGGTCTGCAGGAAGGTTTCGCGGTTCTGCCCGGACAGCCAGTCGACGATGTGGCCCATGAAGCCGAACATCCACACTTCCGCGATGGCAATCGCCGTCACCAGCACCGCGTCGACGATGATGTATGGCCAGGCGCCGCGCGTATAATGCACGCAGAAGGCAACCAGCGTCTTCGGCGGCTCGACCGGTTCCGCTGCGGGGAACGGATCGAGCCTTCTTTCAAACCAGCTAAACATAGTGATGCTCACAAAACTGTTGTCCGCTCATGCGGCGCGGGAAAAATCCCCGGGGCGCTCCGCGTCCCCAGACCGTACGTCGGCGGGGACTGACGGCCCGGAATCACCCGGGCCATCGGTCCTGCTTCGCGCAATATAGGGACTTGCGGGCTTTTCACCGACAGAAGCCTTCGACTGAGCTGACGGCACGCCGCCGCCAGTCCGGTTTTTCGCGCCCGGCCGGATCAGCCGGATGATCCGGCGCACCAGCGACGGCCGGCTGTGGTCGGGAACCGCACGCGAGAAATCGACATCCGGCAACATGCCGCGATGCGGACGCCGGCGCGTCTCGGCATGAACCGCCGACGAATAGGTCTCGCCGACTAGCAACGCCCAGGTCGCCGTCTTGCGTTCGTGCAGGCTTCTTGAACCAGGTATCTTATAGGGATCGAACATCGGTCCGTCCTCCGTGTGAAAATAGACATAAAAAGGCGAAGCAATGTCGTGCGCCGGCCTTCGGCCGGAGGCACGGATTGCATCCGTCGGGACACGAGGATAGGCCTCGGTCGCGACATGCTCAGCTGGGGCGCTTGGCCCCTTTGACCGTTTGAAAAACATCGCAGGATTCCTTCGAGAGCCGAAAATTGGGTTCGGCGGGAATCGGTGCGATCAGATCTAAGAGATCAGGTAAATCGTCGTACCGAAACCGCCAGCAGGCAGGTAAGCCCACGGGAGGGGCGCTGGATGTGCATGGTCATCATGAAATACCCCTCCATCGGTTCGGGTTGACAATGCGTGCGGTATAATCGACTTCGCAGAAAATGGCCACCCGCAGGTCCAGCAATTTCCAAAACCAGCCACCCGCTGTGGCCGATCTGCCACTTATTAGAAAGACGCGGAAATGAACCACCGTCTCCGCATCGCCCTCTACCAGCCTGACATCGCCGGCAACACCGGAACAATCCTGCGCTTCGCCGCCTGCCTCGGCCTTGGCGTCGACATTATCGAACCAGCCGGCTTTCCGCTCTCCGACAAAGCGCTCAAGCGCGCCGGGATGGACTACCTCGAAATGGCTGCCCTGACCCGGCATGTCGACTGGAACGCCTTCGAGGATTGGCGCAAGGGCCAAGCCTGCCGGCTGGTGCTGCTCACCACCAAAGCCGCGACCCCCTATACGGGCTTCAGCTTCGCCCAAGGCGACATCCTGCTGTTCGGCCGCGAATCCGCCGGCGTGCCGGATCCTGTCCATCAGGCGGCGGATACGCGGCTGACGATCCCGATGCAGCCGGGCACGCGCAGCATCAACGTCGCGCTGTCCGTCGCCATGGTCGCCGGTGAAGCCATCCGGCAACTCGGCTAGAACCTTCAACGCGTTGTCGTCATCGCCAACGGCCCTTGCGTCTTGCATCATTCTCACCCAGGCGCACATCGCCTTCTCCTCAATTGCCCTATCGACATTTCCTGGCTACAAGCTCAACTTAAGTTGAGGTCAAGCGGAAAATCGAGATGGCTCCGGTAAAGGAATTGACGGTCGGCCAGTTGGCCATGCGCAGCGGCGTGGCGGTGTCGGCGCTGCATTTCTACGAGGCGCGCGGGCTGATCCGCAGCCACCGCACGTCGGGCAACCAGCGGCGCTATGGCCGCGACGTGCTGCGGCGGGTGGCGATCATCCGGATCGCCCAGGAGGTCGGCATCTCGCTGGCCGAGATCGGCGCCGCACTTGAATCGCTGCCAGAAGGCCGTACCCCGACGCGCGAGGACTGGAACCTGTTGTCGACCGGCTGGCGCGACGACCTCGATCGCAAGATCACTCAGCTAAAGAAGCTGCGCGACGGCCTTACCGACTGCATCGGCTGCGGCTGCATGTCGATCGACAAATGCCCGCTGCGAAACAGGGAAGATCGCTTGAGTGCGCAAGGGCCGGGCGCAAGGCGACTGCTTGTGGAATCCTAATCCGCCGCGGGCAGCCGCCGTATGGTGAATTCGATTACGTCGCCCGGCCGCTCGAACCAGCTTTCGATCTCGGTCCAGTAGGCCTGCTTGGGAAAACGCTCGAACCATTCCTTGGCCTTGAGCCGCGCATCCGGGCGCGGCAGGACGAAGGTCTCGCGCAAAAACCCGTCACGCGGCATGCGCTCGCGCTCGGCGCGTGAACGATCGAGCCTTTTCTTCAGGCCATGCAGCGGCGGTCTTGCCGGCGTGCGCATGAAAGAACTCCTGGGCCGAACCAGATGACACTTGACCCTTGCCCCTAAGAGATTAGGGATCGCGCCCGGAAAAGGCTAGTGGTCCGATTCCAACATTCGCCTCCCTAATCCCCAGGCGCCGTTGCGAATGTTGGAATCACAAGGACCACTAGCAAGTTTATGTTTCTGGTGGAGTTTTCGAATTTGACATTTGCATCGTGCCCTGCGCCACGCTGTGTGCAAATGTCAAATTCACTCCACTAGGTCCTTTGTCGGCCGCGACCGGAGACAGCATTTTGGAACGACCAGAAATACCGGCAGGCCTGCCACCCGACATCGAACAGAAGAAAATGAAGGCTAGGCTCTGGTTCGAGACGCTGCGCGAGCGCATTTGCACAACCTTCGAGCAGATCGAACAGGAACTGCAGGGACCACTGGCCGAATGGTCGCCCGGCAGCTTCGAGAAGACGCCGTGGGAACGCGACAATGGAAAGGGCGGCGGCGGCGCCATGGCGATGATGCGCGGCCGCGTCTTCGAGAAGGTCGGCGTCCATACTTCGACCGTCTATGGCGAATTCTCGCCCGAATTCAGGAAGCAGATGCCCGGCGCCGAGGAAGACCCGAGCTTCTGGGCATCAGGCATTTCGTTGATCGCGCATCCCTGGAACCCCAACGTGCCGGCCGTGCACATGAACACCCGCATGGTCGTGACGTCGCGCCACTGGTTTGGCGGCGGCGCCGATCTGACGCCGGTGCTCGACCGCAACCGCACGGAAGATCACCCCGACACGGTCGCCTTCCATCGAGCCATGCAGTTCGCCTGCGAGAAGAACGCTGCGATCGCCGACCACCCCAAATTCAAGGCCTGGTGCGACGAGTATTTCTATCTGCCGCACCGCCACGAGCCGCGCGGCGTCGGCGGCATCTTTTTCGACTGGCTGCATTCGGGGGAGGAGAAAGGCGGCTGGAATGCCGATTTGAACTTCGTCCAGGATGTCGGGCGTTCTTTCCTTGTCGTCTACGGACACCTGGTTCGCGCCCATTTCAACGAGAACTGGACCGACGACGACCGCGACGAGCAGCTCATTCGCCGCGGCCGTTACGTCGAATTCAACCTTCTTCACGATCGCGGCACCATCTTCGGCCTGAAGACCGGCGGCAATGTCGCTTCGATCCTGTCCAGCCTGCCGCCGGAGGTCAGGTGGCCGTAAAAAATCGGTGAGCGAAACGTGAGCCGCATTGACGTCCCATTCGCCGAATCTGGGCAGCCAATGTGGCATCGCCATTATCTTTTTCGTCTAATAGGCGATTGAAATAAAACGACTATTTGTCGTTTCGGGCCGGGAAGCGCCGGCGGTTCAGTCCCGAACCGCGACACGACGCTACCGGACGGCCCTGAACAAGGCGGAGCATTTTCCAAACGGATGCCCGCATTTCCAGGAGTATTACATGCGAAAGCTCATTGTTTCGGCAGCCGCCGCTGCCCTTCTCGCTTCCGGCTCGATTGCCTCTGCCGCGGTCAAGCACACCACGGGCACGGTCAAGACCTATGATGGCACGGCCATGAGCCTCGTTCTGGACGATGGATCGACCTTTACGCTGCCCAAGACCTTCAAGGATCCTGGCCTGAAGGCCGGCGAAAAGGTCCGCGTTTCCTGGGACATGAGCGGCAAGAACAAGGTTGCCGAGTCCGTCAAGATCGTGAAGTGACCGGGACAAGACCGAACGGTCTCGCCTTTGGCTTAGCCTGACAAGAGAGGCGGAGCAGCGCTGCTCCGCCTTTTTCGCACCACGGCAACCAAAATGGTCGAACCGTGTTATGCTAGCTCCCCCGTGCGTGCCCCCGAAACCGACTGCTGTGACAGGGCGCGGAACAGAGATGGCGGAGCTTCGTGTGCCCATGAGAGGCACAGGCTCCAAGGAGGAAAGGAGAAAATCCCATGAAGGAATTCCATTGCGGCTCGCTGGTTCCCGGCTGTGAGTGGCACACGCGTGCCGGTGAGGAAGCCGAGGTCATGCGCCGCGCCGTCGACCATATGCGCGAGACACATGGCGAAACGGTCATTCGCGAGACGATGATCGAGGCGATCCGCTCGCGCATCGAGAAAATTCGCGACGCGGCCTGAGCAGTCCTATCTGGCCTTCAAGGCTTCCGCGGCGCGCTCCAGCAGCGCGTCGCGATCGAGCGCAAAGCCGGACCCGATCCATTCCTTTTCCAGGTTTTTCAGGATCGCACCGAGTATTGGCCCCGGCGACGCGCCAAGCGCCGTCAGATCGCCGCCCTTGACTGGGAACACCGGTTTTTCCCATTTCAGCGCAAAAGCGAGCAGGCGCGAAAACCCGCCGGCCTGAACCAGCGCGTCATTGTCCTCGAGAGCCCGCGCTCGCGCCGACGCCAGCGACAGCCGCAGGCGATCGAGAAAACCCTGGCGCTCCCCGGAATAGAGTTTCTTGGCCAGTTCCGCTTCGCTTGTCTTGGGCTCGACGGCAGCCGTCAGCGCCCAGTGGCGCAGGCGCTCCGCCTCAGTGGTCGAAAGTTTCAGCCGCTTGGCCAGTGTCTTCATCCTCTCCGCATCGGGCGGCACGATCGCCTCCAGCCTGAGCAGCGGGTCCGGCGCCCAGCCCAGATCCTTTTCTGTCTTGGTCAGCTCATGAATGGCATCGATGCCCCATTTCTCGCTTTCCGGCAGGGCGCTGGTGAGCACGCCGGCCTGGCGCATCCACAGCAAGGCGCGCGACGGATCTGGGGCCGATAACAACTTCTTCAGCTCGGACCAGATGCGTTCGGCCGAGAGATGGGCGAGACCGTCCTTGAGCCGGGCGCAGGCCTTCAATCCCTCGGCATCGGGCCGACCCTCGCCATACCAGGCGAAAAAGCGGAAGAAACGCAGGATGCGCAGATAGTCTTCGCGGATCCGCTGCTCGGCATCGCCAATGAAGCGCAGCCTTCGTGCCTCGATATCGCCGACGCCGCCGACCAGGTCCACGACCGTCCCGTCAGCCTCCGCATAGAGCGCGTTGATGGTGAAATCGCGCCGTTCGGCGTCGGCCTTCCAGTCGCGGCCGAACGACACTTTGGCGCGGCGGCCATCGGTCTCGATGTCGGCGCGCAGCGTGGTGACCTCATAGGGCGCGCCGCCGGCAATCACCGTGATCGTGCCGTGCTCGATGCCGGTCGGCACCGCCTTGAAGCCCGCCGCCTCGGCGCGGCGAACGGTTTCCTCGGGCAGGCAAGTGGTAGCAACGTCGATATCGGCGACCAGCTGCCCAATCAGCGCATTGCGCACCGCGCCGCCCGCGATGCGGGCTTCCTCGCCGCCCTGCGCCAGCACGGCAAGCAGCCGCTGCAGATGCTTTTCACCCAGCCAGTCGGCTCTGCCCGCCAGCGATATCGGATCACTCAAGCATAGAGCCTTTCATAGAGCGTGCGGATGATGCCGGCGGTGACGCCCCAGATGCGCTGGCCGCCATAGGGCATATCGTAGAAGAACCATTCCAGGTCGTTCCACATGCGGCTGTCCCTGGTGTGGTTGGCCGGATCCATCAGGAACGAAAGCGGCACTTCGAAGGCGGCGTCGACCTCGTCGGAATTGAGCGACAGCGTAAAACCGGGCTCGACGATCGCCAGCACCGGCGCGATGCGATAGCCGCTGCCGGCGACATAATCGGGCATGCGGCCGATGATCTCGATGCGGTCATGGCCGAGGCCGATCTCCTCGAAGGTCTCGCGCAAGGCCGCTGCTTCCGGGGTCGCATCGGTGGGATCAATGGTGCCGCCGGGAAAAGCCACCTGCCCGGAATGGCTGCGCAGTTTTTCCGCCCGCTTGGTCAAAAGCACGGTCGCATCGCGTCCATGATCGACGACCGGGATCAGCACCGCGGCGTCGCGCAGCGCTTTGAGCTGCGTCAACCGTGGATGGCCGGGGTTGAAGCGATGATCGCCATAATCGTCGCCGGCATGGGCTTCAGCTTGCGCGGCGACCCGCGCGCGAAAATCCGCTGTGGAAAACGGCGGCGGCCTCACCTGATCCATCATGCGCTCAGCCGCTTCAGTTTTTCCGCCGGCATGATCGGATAGATTTCGCCTTTCGAGCGCACGGCAAACATCGTCTTGCCGCCGATATCGATCTCCTCGCCATGCTCGACCAGTTCGTACATCACCGGCCGCGCCACCAGCGCTTCCAGCCTCCCGCGCACCAGCACATAGGGCTTCAGGCCGCCGGTCTCGTTCTCGTCGACGAAGCGCAGCGGATGGCCAGGTCCGGCCTCGACGACATCGCCGACATTGGTGCGGAAAGTGATGGTCTGCTCGGCGCCGGCGCCGGAAACATCCATTTCAACCGCGATGAAAGGCGCGTCCACGACGCGGATGCCGACCCGTTCGACCGGCGTCACCAGATAGGTCCTGCCATCCTCGTCCTTGCGCAGCACGCTGGAAAACAGCTGCACCAGCGGCATGCGGCCGATCGGCGTGCCGAGATAGAACCACGTTCCGTCCTGTTTGATCTCCATGTCTAGATCGCCGCAAAAGTCGGGATTCCAGCGCTCCACCGGCGCCGCGCCCTTGCCGGCGCGAGCCGCACGCGAGATCAACGCTTCGAGACCGCGCGCCTCGGTTGCGGCAGCAAGGCTGTGTTCGCGATGTTCGGAGCGTTCCGTCATGGTCACGAAATAGTCACTGTTGTTCCGCTTGTCAGCCTAAGTCTGTGATTTAAATTCATTCGTAGGCGCCAGGCGAAGCCGAATCGCGGCATTCTAAGGCACTACAGTGCAAGCCGGTACTTCCAGCACAAGGATCGATGCGGCATGAGCGTAATGGTCAAGGAAAGCCCAATCAGCGAAAAGGACATGATCGCCCAGGCCGAGACGGCGCTGGCCGATATTTCCAGGGTGCGCGACGGCGTCGGCCGTGTCATTTTCGGCCAGGAAGTGGTGGTCGAGCGCACGCTGGTGGCGCTGCTTGCCGGCGGCCATGCGCTGCTGGTCGGCGTGCCCGGCCTTGCCAAGACCAAGCTGGTCGAAACGCTCGGTGTCGTGCTCGGCCTCGATTCGCGCCGCATCCAGTTCACACCCGACCTGATGCCGTCGGACATTCTCGGCTCAGAGGTGATGGAACAGGACGAGGCCGGCAAGCGCTCCTTCCGCTTCATCTCCGGCCCGATCTTCGCGCAATTGCTGATGGCCGACGAGATCAACCGCGCCTCGCCGCGCACCCAGTCGGCGCTGCTGCAGGCAATGCAGGAATATCACGTCACCATCGCCGGCATTCGCCACGACCTGCCCGCGCCCTTCCATGTACTGGCGACGCAAAACCCGCTGGAGCAGGAAGGCACCTATCCCCTCCCCGAAGCGCAACTCGACCGCTTTCTGATGCAGGTCGACATCCTTTACCCCGAAATCGAGGCCGAGCGGCGCATTCTGCTGGAGACCACCGGCATCGAGGACGCCAAGGCGCAAAACGTGCTGCAACCGGCGCGGCTGAGGGAAATCCAGACGCTGATCCGCCGTATGCCGGTGCCCGAAAGCGTCGTCGACGCCATCCTCAAACTGGTGCGTTCGGCGCGTCCCGGCCAGGGCAATGCCGAGACCGACAAGCATGTCGCCTGGGGTCCCGGCCCGCGCGCCAGCCAGGCGCTGACGCTGTGCGCCCGTGCGCGCGCGCTTTATGACGGGCGGCTGGCGCCGTCGGTGGACGACATCCGCGCGCTGGCCGAACCGGTGCTGCAGCACCGCATGGCGCTGACCTTTGCCGCCCGCGCCGAGGGCACGACCGTGCGCGACGTGGTAGCGAAACTGGCCAAAGGAATCTGATGGCGCGTATCGGCGAAGTCCAGGCACCGGCAGCGACGCGCGACGCGCTCGCCAGGGGACGGTTGCGGGCTTCGCTGGTGCCGGACCTGCTGGTCGAGGCACGCCGTATCGTCAATACGGTAATTGCCGGCTGGCATGGCCGCCGCAAGCGCGGCATCGGCGAGAATTTCTGGCAGTTCCGCCCCTATGTCGAAGGCGATTCCTCGCGCATCGACTGGCGCCGTTCGGCCCGGGACGACCACACCTATGTGCGCGACCGCGAATGGGAAGCAGCCCACACGGTGTGGCTTTGGGCCGACCCCTCGCCCTCCATGCTCTACAAATCGACTGGCGCCAGCGTTTCCAAGGAATCGCGCGCGCTGGTGCTGGCGCTGGCCATGGCCGAACTTTTGTCGCGCAGCGGCGAGCGCATCGCATGGCCCGGCCTGACCGATCCGTTCACCGCCCGCAACGGCGCCGAGCGCATCGCGGCGCAATTGATGCACGCCGCCGACCCGCCGGCAAAGCCTGACCTGTCCGCCATCCGCCGCTTCTGCGACATCGTCGTCGTGAGCGATTTCCTCGACCCGGTCGAGGAGACCATGGAATGGCTCGATGTGCTGGCGCAGCATGGCGTGCGTGCGCATCTGATCGAGGTTGCCGATCCGGCGGAGGAGACCTTTCCCTATGCCGGCCGCACCGAATTCACCGATCCCGAGACCGGCGACAAGTTGACCGCCGGCCGCGCCGAAATGCTCGGCGACGAATACCGCCTGCTCTACACCGCCCGCCGCCAGGAGATGGCCAGCTGGTGCAAGCGCCTCGGCTGGAGCTATACCGTCAACCACACCGACCGTCTCGCTTCCGAGGCGCTGGTGCGCATCCACATGGCGATGACCGCCGATGGCGCATTCGTGGGAAGGGCCGGCGCATGAGCTGGCTGCCGCTCTCCTTTGGCGCTCCCATGGTGTTGTGGGGCCTGCTGGCGCTGCCGGTGATCTGGTGGCTGCTCAGGCTCACACCGCCCAAGCCGCAGTCCGAAATGTTTCCGCCGCTGAAGATCCTCGCTCGCGTGGTGAAGCGCGAGGAAACGCCGCAGCAGAGCCCGTGGTGGCTGACGCTGCTGCGGCTGTTGATGGCAGCCCTTGTCGTCGCGGCATTAGCCGAACCCGTTTTCAATCCGCGCGAAAAATTGCCGGCCGAGGGCGCCGCCCTGGCGCTCGTCATCGACAATGACTGGGCGAGTGCCGCCGACTGGGGCAAGCGCGTCGCCACCGCCCAGCGGCTGATCGCCGATGCCGGTTCGAACGGCGTACCGGTCGTCATCGCCTTCACCGCCGAAAAGCCGAACGCCGAGATCGGCCCCTTCGATGCGGCGGCTGCCCTTGACCGGCTGCGCGCCGCCAAGCCGAGGCCGATTCCGACCGACCGACCCGCTGTCTATGCCCGCGTCGCCGGCGTGCTGGAAACCTTGCCCGGCGCCAGCGTTGCCGTTCTCGCCGACGGCCTTGCGGCAAAGGGCGACGAGGCCGCCTTCAACACACTGCTGTCGAAAAACGCCGCCCGTGTCGTCTGGGCCGATTCCGACCGGCTGGCGCTGACTGGGCTCACCGGCGCCGAGAACGAGGTCGACGGCTTCGCCCTGACCGCCATCCGCGCGCCCGGCGACCCGGCGCCGGCACAAGTCACCGCCGGCGCCTTCGACGACAAGGGCCGCCGCATCGCCGACGCGACGCTGACCTTCGCGCCGGGTGAGACCACCGCCACCGGCACGATGGCGGTGCCGTTCGAACTGCGCAACGACTTCGCCTCGATCGCGCTCGACGGCGAACGCCAGGCAGGTGCGGTGCGCGTGCTCGACGAAAGCTCCAAGCGCCGACGCGTCGGATTGCTGTCGCAGGCCGAGGCCGACCAGGCGCAGCCGCTTCTTTCGCCGCTCTATTACATCAGGCGGGCGCTGCAGCCTTTCGCCGATCTGGTCGAACCGTCGAGCGTCGATCTCGCCGACGCCATCCCGCAGCTTCTCGACCAGAAGCCGGCGATGATCGTCATGGCCGATATCGGTACCATTCCGCCGCAGGTCCATCAGCGGCTGGTCGACTGGGTCGACAATGGCGGCACGCTGGTGCGCTTTGCCGGTTCGCGGCTGGCCGCCGCCGGCAATGACGATGATCTGTTGCCGGTCAGGCTGCGCACCGGCGAGCGCTCGCTTGGCGGCGCGCTGTCATGGACGACGCCGCAAGCGGTGACCGAATTCCCGAAGAACGGCCCGTTCGCCGACCTCGCACCGCCGGCCGAGGTCACGGTGAGCCGGCAGGTGTTGGCCGAACCGACGCCGGACATCGTCGAACGCACCTGGGCAACCCTTGCCGATGGCACCCCGCTGGTGACCGGGTTGAAGAAGGGCAAGGGCACGCTGGTTCTGTTCCACATCACCCCGGAAGCGACATGGTCGACGCTGCCGATCTCCGGCAGCTTCGTCGAGATGCTGCGGCGCATTGTGCAGCTGTCGCGCAACCAGGGTGCGGCGGTCGCCAACGCCGAAGCCGCTGCTACGTCGCTGGCGCCTTATCGCATGATAGCCGCCGACGGCACTTTGGTGCCGCCGACGCCGGACGCGCGACCGCTGGTCCCCGGCGCCGGCTCGCTGCCGGTGACGTTCGAGAACCCGCCCGGCCTCTACGGCTCGGAAACCGGCGTTTTCGCCCACAATCTGCTCGACCCGGCCACCGCCTTCGCGCCGCTGGTGCGCCCGCAATTCACAGTGCCGGTGACCAATATCCAGTACGCTTTCGATGAATCGCGCGACCTCAAGGGATCGCTGGTCACAGCGGCACTTGTGCTTATGCTGCTCGACACGCTGGCGGTGTTCTGGATGGGCGGGCTGATGTCGCGCCGACCGCGCCGCGCCCGATCGGCCGCGGCAACGACGGCTGCGCTGCTGCTTGGCCTCGGCATGCTGTTTGGCCATGCCGACCTCGCCCGCGCCGACGACGCCAAGCCCGGCGATGCCGCCGCTATCGAGGACATTGCCAAGACCCGCATCGCCTATGTGCTGACCGGTGTGCCCGGTGACGATTCGATCAGCCGCGCAGGGCTCGAAGGCTTGACCCGCTTCCTGATCGAGAAGACCGCGCTCGAGCCGGGCGCGCCGGCGGGCGTCGATATCTCGAAGGACGAGCTTTCTTTCTATCCGCTGATCTACTGGCCGATCGATCCCTCCGCGCCGATGCCGAGCCAAGCCGCGATCGCCCGCATCGACGCCTATATGCAGCAGGGCGGCACGGTGCTGTTCGACACGCGCGACCAGTTCGCCAACGGCATCGGTGCGGATTCGGCGAGCCCGGCGACGGAACGGTTGCGCGACATTCTCGGCAATCTCAACGTGCCGCCGCTGGAGCCGGTGCCCGCCGACCATGTGCTGACCAAATCCTTCTTCATCCTGCCCGAATTTCCCGGCCGCTTCTCCGGCAGCCCGCTCTGGGTGGAAGCCTCGCTCGAGGCCAGCAATGCCGAGAATCGGCCGGTACGCGTCGGCGACGGCGTCTCGCCGATCCTGATCACCGCCAATGATTTTGCCGGCGCCTGGGCCGTCGACGAGAATGGTGACCCGCTTTTGCCGACCGTGCCATCGGATCCGATGCAGCGCATCTATGCGCTGCGCGCCGGCGTCAACATCATGATGTACATGCTGACCGGCAACTACAAATCCGACCAGGTGCACGTGCCGATCCTGCTCGAACGGCTGGGGCAGTAGGATGGCAGTATTGGCTAATTTCGTCTCGATCCTGTCTGGCGCCGGCGGCGCAGCCTCACCCTCCCCCTTTTGGGGAGGGTTGGCTCGCTGTCGCAGCGAAGCGAAGACAGTGAGCCGGGGTGGGGGTGCAGCGCCAGCGCTCTGTCGCCTACCCCCACCCCGCTCCGCTACGCGGATCGACCCTCCCCACAAGGGGGAGGGTAACCCATGAACTGGTCGATTTCCTTCGAACCGCTGCTGTCCTGGCCCTTGCTGGCTTTGGTGCTCGCACCGCTGCTGGTGCTGGCGGCTGTCGGCTTGTGGTTTCGCCAGCGCGGCGCGATCTTCCGCTTCGCGGCGCTGATTGCGCTGGGCGCAGCACTCCTCAATCCGGTCTTCCTCGATGAGGAGCGCGAGGCGCTGAAGAGCGTCGTTGCCGTCATCGTCGACCGCAGCCAGAGCCAGGATATCGGCGACCGGACCAAACAGACCGACGAAGCGCTTGCCGGTTTGCAGCAGCGCCTTGGCCGCTTCAAGCAGTTCGACGTCCGCGTCGTCGAGGCCGGCAAGTCGGAAGCCGCCGACGAGCGCACCGAGACCAAGCTTTTTGCAGCGCTTGAAGGCGCCTTCCGCGACGTGCCGCCCTCGCGCATCGGTGGCGCCATCATGATCACCGATGGCGAGGTGCATGACGCACCGGCCGCCCCCGACTTCAATGCGCCGCTGCACGCGCTGATCACCGGCAACGAGCACGAGAAGGACCGCCGCATCCGCTTCGAGAACGCGCCGCGCTTCGGCCTCGTCGGCAAGCCGCTCGACATGACCTACCGCGTCATCGCCACCGACGGCGAAACCGGCCCGGTCGATGTCCGCGTCTCGGTCAATGGCGAGCAGGTCGCGGTCGAAGAGGCGACCATCGGCCAGGCGATGCCGCTGCAGGTGACCATCCCCGGCGCCGGCCGCAACATCGTCGAACTCTCCATTGACCGCGAGCCGGGCGAACTGACCGACGCCAACAACCGCGCCATCGCGCTGATCGACGGCATCCGCGAGAACTTGCGCGTGCTTTTGGTTTCCGGCGAACCGCATGCCGGCGAGCGCACGTGGCGCAATCTGCTGAAATCCGACGCCTCGGTCGATCTCGTCCATTTCACCATTTTGCGGCCGCCGGAAAAGCAGGACGGCACGCCGATCAACGAACTGTCGCTGATCGCCTTCCCGACCCGCGAGTTGTTCGTCGAGAAGATCAAGGATTTCGATCTCATCATCTTCGACCGCTACCAGCACCGCGACGTGCTGCCGATCCTCTATTACGACTACATCTCCGAATATGTCGAAAAGGGCGGCGCGCTGCTGATTGCCGCCGGGCCGGAATATGCCGGCGACGCCTCGATCGCCCGCACCCCGCTAATGTCGTCGCTGCCGGCAATGCCGACCGGCGAAGTCATCGACAAGGCCTTCTATCCGCGCCTCACCGATCTCGGCCAGCGCCATCCGGTGACGCGCGGCCTCGACGGCTCGGCGACCGAGCCGCCGCGCTGGAGCCGCTGGTTCCGCACCATCGGCGTGCAGAACCCCGAAGGCGAAGTGGTGATGAAGGGCGCCGACAACCGCCCGCTGCTTCTGCTCGATCATAAGGGCGAAGGCCGCGTCGGCATGCTTCTGTCCGATCAGGGCTGGCTATGGGCGCGCGGCTTCGAGGGTGGCGGGCCGCATGTCCAGCTTTACCGCCGCATCGCCCACTGGCTGATGAAGGAACCTGAACTCGAGGAAGAGCGGCTGACCGCCGACGGCCGCGGCATGATGCTGGAAATCCGCCGCCAGACGATGAGCGACGATCCCGGCCCGGCGCAGGTGATCACCCCTTCGGGCAAGGCGCTGATCGTCAAGCTGGAGAAGTCCGAACCCGGCGTTTTCCTGGGCAGCATCGAGACCAAGGAGATCGGCCTCTACCAGATCGGCAATGGTGACCTGACCGCACTCGCCCATGTCGGCCCGGTCAACGCGCCGGAATTCTCCGACGTCGTCTCTACCGAGGACCGCTTGAAGGCTCCGACTGAGGCCACCGGCGGCAGCGTGCGCCGGCTGGCGGCCTCCTCCACCCTTGGCCAGATCACCGGCAGTGTCGCCCTGCCCTCCATCGTCCCGGTCCGCGCCTCCGGTGCGGCCTCGGGCGCAGACTGGATCGGCCTGCGCAGCACCGACGACAGCGTGCTCAAAGCCGTCTCGCGCGTACCCTTGTTCGGCGGCTTCCTCGGCCTTTGCCTGCTGCTGCTGGCCATGGGCGCGATGTGGTACAGAGAGGGACGGTAGCACCGCTTATCCTTCTCCCGGTTCACGGGGAGAAGGTGCCCGAAGGGCGGATGAGGGGCAGCGCGAGCCTGAGGCTGTTGGCAATCTCCTCGGCCCGCGCAAGCGAACTGTCATCGACCTCGGCGCTGCCCCTCATTGTCTCAACCTACTCCTCCGGCTCCGTCGTAAACAGCAGCGGGTACCCCTTGGCCTTGGCCGCGTCGATGGCCCGTGTCGCCTTGGTCTCGGCCACATCCCTGGTGAAGACGGCAACGACGCAAACGCCGAGCCGGTGCGCGGTGATCATCACCCGGTTCGCCTGGTCTTCGCTGAGCTTGAACTCGCCCTTCAGCACCGTCACCACGAATTCGCGCGGCGTAAAATCGTCATTGATGAGGATGACCTTGTAGAGCTTCGGCCGCTCGGTCTGCGGCTTGGTCTTGGTGCGGGGTTTGGAACTGATTTCAGGCATCGGGAACCGGTATCGCGCGAGGGGTCGCTCTCACTTTGTCATGGGGGAAAGCCGTCGTCCATTTTGATCGGCGCGCCAAACCGGCTTCCCGGAAGTGCTGCCGTTCACAAATTTAGGAAGTGTATGCTGCGGTTCAACGGCCCTGGCGATTGGCGACGCGACGAGCCTGGAATTGCCGTGCGCTGGATGCCGCATCCGGCCTTGATCCGGCCGCCTTGTATTCGACCCAGGCGACCGCGAGCCAGCCGAAGAAGCAGGCCAGCGCCGCGCCGGTGATCACGGTAAGCAGCAGGCTTTGCCATGGTGTGATGTATTGCCAGCTGCTGGAGATTGCCGGTGCAAACAGCGACGGCTCCGTGCGCCCGCTCACCGGATCGGGCACCGGGCTGGCGGTAAACTGGACCAGCACCCTGACCATTGCCGAGGCGACAAGGCCGCCGATGGCCATCGAGCGCAGAATGGATGAAAGCCGCTTCTTCATGCGGGCTGTCCTACCGGACCGGCATTGCAAACGGGTTAAAGATCTGGGTGGCCGGCACCCATCAACGGGTAATCATGCTCTCACACGACAAGGCCGCTCCAGCCGGGGGGTGCTGGAGCGGCCTTGTTACAGACAAGCCTGTTGGCTGTCTGGATCAGGCCTTCGGGGCGTCCGTCTTGACGACCTTCTTCGCCTTCTTGTGCTTCTTGACGGGCTTCTTGGCGACGA
This sequence comes from Mesorhizobium sp. M0514, assembly GCF_040321145.1. Classification (NCBI taxonomy): domain Bacteria; kingdom Pseudomonadati; phylum Pseudomonadota; class Alphaproteobacteria; order Hyphomicrobiales; family Phyllobacteriaceae; genus Mesorhizobium; species Mesorhizobium sp. M0514. The sequence continues at coordinate 149,478 of NZ_JAMYQZ010000003.1, read as the reverse complement.
CCTTCTTCACCGGGGGCTTGGCGGTCGTGGTCGCCGGAGCGGTGGTCGTGGAAGCAGCCGGAGCAGCGGTCGTGGTGGCAGCGGCATTGCCCAGAGCCGGCATTGCGAAAGCGAGAGCGACGGCGAGACCGGTGGCGGAGAGGATGGACTTTTTCATGGCTTCATTTCCTTCTTTGTGCGGGTCGAGTTTCGAGTGTCACTGAACCGGGTCGATCGGTGTCACTCCAAGCAGCTTCAAAGCGTTCGCGAGCATCCGGATACCCTGTGCCTGTTTCTTGTTGGCGCAGAACCGGTTTCCCTTTCTTTGCAGTGCTTTCGCCGCGGTGACCTGCGTTGCCGCGGCATGGGTTTCGAGGGCTTCGTCTACCTGGCGATTGAGATCGATGCAGCGCTCGCTCCTTGTGATCGGCGTCACCTTTGCGGTTGTGGCTCCGATCGCGGCTGTGACGAGCGGAATGCTGAGCAGCGCACCCATCAAGCTGATCGTGAACCTGTGCATCGGTAATGTCCGTTACTCCGGAGACTTCGCGTCGCAGCCGATGTCCTGACCGCCACGGCACCCTTTATGCCCTTGATTCTTTTCGGGAGTTTTTCCGGACTATAGAATTTTGTTTCTGGACTGTTTCTGGCAAATCGGCTTTGCGGGCGATCATCGCCGCTGGCCAACATGTGGCCAGAATTCTATCGTGTGGGTGACGCCACAGAAGCAGACTCAGAAGGCAGCCGCCGACCGGCCGCCAGCAATGACAGGATCGCCGTGAAATCCGATGCGCACATACTGATCGTCGACGACGACAAGGGCATTCGCGACCTGCTTCAGGAATTCTTCCAGAAGCGGGGCCTGCGCACCACGGTTGCCGCCGACGGCGTCGAGATGGAAGACATACTGCGCCGCACGCAGGTAGACCTGATCGTGCTTGATGTGATGCTGCCGGGAAAGAGCGGGCTGGAGCTCTGCCGCGACCTGCGCGCCAGCTACTCGACGCCGATCATCATGCTGACGGCGGTGACCGAGACCACCGACCGCGTCGTCGGCCTGGAAATGGGCGCCGACGATTATGTGCCCAAACCCTTCGATCCGCGCGAGCTGCTGGCCCGCATCCGCGCCGTTTTGAGGCGCAATGGTGCTGCTGAGCCGAAGCGCGCCACCACCAAGCAGATCTATCATTTCGCCGGCTGGACGATGGACTGCTCGCGCCGCCGGCTGATGGCGCCGGGCGACGTCAGGGTCGAGCTGACGATGGCGGAGTTCAACCTGTTGCAGACCTTCGTTAAAAGCGCGCAGCGAGTGCTCACCCGTGACCAGCTCATCGAGCTTTCCGGCGGCGATAGCGACTATTCCTTCGATCGCAGCATCGACATCCTGGTCAGCCGCCTCAGGCGCAAGATGGAAGACGACCCCAAGACGCCGAAACTGATCCTGACCGTGCGCAGCGGAGGCTACCAGTTTCTGCCCGAGACCACCTCCGAATGAGACGTTTCCTGCCGCAAACCCTGCCGGTCTGGGTTTTGCTCATCGTCATTGCCGGCCTGCTGATCAGCCAGGTCGCTACGCTCTATATCGTCTCGCGCGATCGCGCCGTCGCCAATGACGAGGTCGATCTCTACCGGCTTAACGACCGCGCCTATTCGCTGGTGCAGCTGATGCATGACGACACGCCGGAGCAGCGCAAGCTGACGGCCTCCGGTCTGTTCAACGCCACCTATGCGCTCACCGTTTCGGACACGCCCGCGGTCACCTCGTCGATCGCCGGCGACGACGAACTGGCCGAACTCGAGGACATCCTGGTCGGGCGGCTGTCGAAATTCGGCATCACCGACGCCCGCGTCCGGCGCGATCCGGCAACCCAGGCAGCCAACGCGCCTGGCGGTGTGGCCGTGACCAAGGATGTCGGCGCGGTGGAGCGCGACCTGTTATCGCTGGCGGCCAGCTTCGCCCAGAGCGACAAGCTGACGGCCTCTGTCCGCTTCGCCGACGGCCAATGGCTGAATTTCACCGAGCCCAACACGCCGGTCGGACCGATATTGAGCTTCGACAGCCTGCCGCTCTATTCGCTGATCGCGGCCCTGGTGGTGATCATGTCGATCTGGTCGCTGCGCCGGCTGACGGCGCCCTATCGGATGATGGAAACGGCGGTCAACCGGATCGGCACGGACCTGAAGAGCCCGCCGATCGCCGAGACCGGCAGCCGCGAAATCCGCGCCGCGGCCAAAGCCGTGAACGCCATGCAGGTCCGGCTGCGCGACTATGTCGAGGACCGCGAACATCTGGCCGCCGCGCTCGCCCACGATCTGCGCACGCCGCTGACCCGCATGCGGCTGCGCCTCGAACTGTTGCGCAGATCGACGGCGCGCGAGGCGCTGGCCCACGACCTCGCCGACATCGAGAGCATCGCCAGCTCCGTCATCGACTTCGCCACCTTCGAAGTCACCGAGGAGAAGAGCGAGCGGATCGATTTCTGGTCGCTGGTTGAATCGATCGCCGACAGTTTCGAGGACGTCACGTTCGACCATGACGGCGCCAGGCCGCGTGGCATGATCTGCATCGCGCGACCGGTGGCGCTGAAGCGCTGCGTCAACAATCTGGTCCAGAATGCCGTGACCTACGGCAAGAAAGCCCATGTCAGCCTGCGGCAGTCGGACGGCACGGTGACGCTGGTCATCCGCGACGAGGGGCCGGGCATACCGCAGGCGCAGCTCGACCAGGTGTTCGGTTCCTTCGTGCGGCTGGAGCAATCGCGCAACCGCCAGACCGGCGGCCTCGGCCTCGGCCTGACCATTGCCCGCAACATTGCGCGTGCCGCCGGCGGCGATGTCAACCTGTCCAACCATCCCCGCGGCGGCCTGCTGACGGAGCTCAGCCTGCCGCTGGCGGCATAAGGCAGCAGACTAGCGTCTCGATGGGCTTCCGGGCTGGATCAGCCAACCCAACCTTGCAATAGTGCGGCCGCTCGAGCAGGAGGAGATCGCCGCATGTTTTACGCCATCCTGGCCTATCACGTCGAACAGACCATCCAGTCCCTGACGCCGCAGCAGGATGCGGCGCTGATGCACGACCTGCTCGAGGTCAACGCCAGGCTGACCCGCGAAGGCAAGCTTGGGCCGGCGGCAAGACTGGGCGCGACCGCCGAGGCCGTCACGCTGCGCGGTCCGGGCGAAGGCATCGTCATCGACGGGCCGTTTGCCGAGACCAAGGAACAATTGCTGGGTCTTTATGTCCTCGACTGCGCCACGCAGGAGGCGGCGATTGCAGCTGCGCGCGACTTGCGTCGCGTGAACCCAACCGCCGTCTACGAAATCCGCCCGATCATGCTTTATCTTCCCGGGGCGACCTTCCCGGTTGCGAAAGGATCAAGCAGGGGCGATTTCAAGGAGGCCGCCAGCGGCTGAGAGCCGCCTGCCCGGCCGCATAACCGGTCAGGTAGCCGCGATCTCGTAACCCAGGCGAACCGTTTCGGCGACCAGAAGGTCAAGGTCCTCGCGCCGGGTCCGGTGGTTGTTGATCGCCACCCTGAGGCAATGCCGGCCGTGCACGGTGGTATCGGAAATGGCGGCGATGCCCTCTTCCTGCAGCCTCAGCATGATCTCGGTGTTGAGCGCCTTCGCGCGCTCGCTATCGAGACCATCCGCTCGATAGCGGAAGCAGACGATGTTGATGCTGGTCGGCGCCGTCAGTTCGAGCGCTGGTTCGGCCGCGATCAGCCCTGAGAGATACTGCCCCTGCGCAATGTTCTGGTCGATCAGGCGGCCGAATTTTTCGACGCCGTGTTCTCGCAACGCCATCCACACTTTGAGTGCCTTGAAGCCGCGTGACGTCTGCAGGCCGTAATCGTGCAGCCATTGGCCGGAGGCGAGGCCGCGCGGTGTCGACTCCAGATATTCCGGCGTCACCGCGAAGGTCTTGCGATGCGCCAAGGCATCCCGCACCAGCGCGCAGCCTGCCTCGAAAGGCGCATGCAGCCATTTGTGCGGATCGAGCGCGATGGAATCGGCCCATTCGATGCCGGCGACGCGATGTGCATTCTCAGGCGCGATCGCGATCAGCGCGCCGATGCAGCCGTCGACATGGAACCAGAGGTCCTCCTCATGCGCCAGCTTGGCCAGCGCCTGCAGATCGTCGATGGCGCCGGTGTTGACAGTGCCGGCGTTGCCGATGATGCAGGCCGGCTTGAACCCGGCCGCGCGATCTTCCGATATCGCGGTCCTCAAACCTTCAATGTCGATGCGCAGGCCGGCGTCGCTGGCAATGCGGCGCAGCGCCTTGTTGCCGAGACCGAGCGCTTCCATCCCCTTGCGGTGACAGGAATGGACCTGGTCCGAGCCATAGAAACGCAAAGGCTTTTCGATTGCTCCAACGCCGTGCTCGCGCACGTCGATGCCGGCCTTGGTGTTGCGCGCCACGGTGAGCCCGATGATGTTGGCCATCGAACCGCCGCTGACCAGCGTGCCGCTGGCCGAAGCCGGCATGCCCATCATCTGCTTGCACCAGTCGACCACCTGGCCGTCCATCAGGGCGGCGGCATGGTTGCCGCCGCCGAGATTGGAGCCCTGGATTGCCGCCAGGAAATCGCCGATCGCGCCGGTAAAATTGCTCGACCCCATATACCAGGACCAGAAGCGCGGATGGATGTTGCCCATCGGATAGGGCATCACCTTGTCCACGACATCGCCATAGATGTCGGCAAGCGGGGTCGGCGATTGCGGCAGCGAGGCGGTGAAGAAATCCCTCACATCTCCAGGCATCTCCTGCCACACCGGCCGTTGCCTGACATCGCGCAGGTAAGCGACGGCATCGTCAACGATCCGATGCGACAGGCTTTGCACATCGGCCCAGTCCGAGGGGTCAAGCGTTTCCTCGGCAGCCGAGGTGACAGGCATCGCGTCCATGGAGATTGCCCCCCCGCCATCATGCCGGGAACCGGCAACCGGGCGTCGAGCGCGAGAGAGCAAGCTCTTCCGCATTCATCTCGGCCTCGATGCCGTCGAACAAAGGCGTGGTCATGTAGCGTTCACCGGTATCGGGAAGCATGCACAGGATCACCGATCCGGCCGGCGCTGTGCCGGCGATCTGGCGCGCCACGGCAAAAGCCGAACCGCCGGAAATGCCGGTGAAGATGCCTTCCTGCTGCGCCAGCGCCTTGGCCCATTTCATGCCCTCCGGCCCGGCGATCGGCATCACCTCGTCATAGAAGTTGCCATCGATGGCCTCCTGCAGGACGTGCGGGATGAAATCCGGCGTCCAGCCCTGGATCGGGTGCGGTTCGAAAGCCGGATGGCTGGCGGCCGGCGCTCCGCCGGCGCCACGCATCTGCCGCTTGCCGCTGCCGACAAGCTGCGCGTTGGCCGGTTCGGTGAGCACGATCCGGGTCTCAGGCCGCTCGCGGCGCAGCACCCGCGCCACGCCGGCGACGGTGCCGCCGGTGCCGTAACCGGTGACGAAATAGTCGAGCCGCGAGCCGGCGAAATCGTTGACGATCTCGCGTCCCGTGGTTGCTTCATGGATGTCGGCGTTGGCCTTGGTCTCGAACTGGCGGGCCAGGAACCAGCCATTGGCTTCGGCCAATTCCACCGCCTTCTTGTACATGCCGAAGCCTTTCTCGGCGCGCGGCGTCAGCACCACCTTGGCGCCCAGCATCCGCATCAGCTTGCGGCGCTCGACCGAGAAACTGTCGGCCATCGTCACCACCAGCTTGTAGCCCTTCTGCGCACAGACCATGGCAAGACCGATGCCGGTGTTGCCGCTGGTCGCCTCGACAATGGTCTGTCCAGGCTTGAGCGCGCCGGTGCGTTCACCTTCCTCGATGATGTTGAGCGCCAGCCGGTCCTTCACCGACGCCGCCGGATTGAAGAACTCGGCCTTGACGTAGATGGTGGCGTGCGCCGGTCCGAGATTATTGACGCGGATGACCGGCGTGTCGCCGATGGTGTCGAGAATGCTGTCGAACAGGCGGCCGCGGCCGGCCGTGGTTCTGATTTTCTGCTGATGCAACATGGTAGACTCCTGGTTCTTGCTCACGGGCCGGTTACACACCGGCGGTTTGGGCGGCGAGATTTCGACACCTTGCCGCACTACAGGTCCTTGACGTGCGGCAGTGTGGTAAACACCACATTCGGCGCACAAATTTTGCGAGCCGGGTGCACTTTGTCGTGCTCGGTGGTAAAGCAGGGGTCGGCAGGTCAGCGTGGGAGCAGGCGTGGTATCTGGCGTGGAATCGAGCCTGGCGAGCAGCCATCAAGGTGTTGTCGTGCGCCTGTTTGGGCCGCCGACGATTGCGCGCGACGGCGTCCCGGTGGTCTTGCCGGCATCGCGCAAGCTGCGCGCGCTGCTGGCCTATCTGGCGCTGGCGCCCCATCCGGTCGGACGTGGCAAGCTCTGCGAGTTGCTGTGGGATGTTCCAAATGATCCCAGGGGTGAGCTTCGCTGGTGCCTGAGCAAGCTGCGGGCCGCGCTCGACGAACCGGGCCGCCGCAGGATCGAAACATCGGGCGATACGATCGCGCTCGACCTCGACGGCATCTCAGTCGACGTTCTGGATGTCGCGGCGGCGGCTGCCGCAGGCATCGAAACGCTCGAGCCGACGCGACTGCAGTTGCTCTCCGACCTGTTCGTCGGCGACTTCCTCGAAGGGCTGGAGATCGACCGCAGCCCTCTCTTCAACAGCTGGCTGACCGCGCAGCGCCGCCGTTTCGGTTCCTGCCAAGCTGCTATACTGGAACATTTGGTCAAGACGCTGCCGGCCGATTCCGAAGACGTCTCCGCCCATCTCGAAAAATGGCTGGAATTGACCCCGTTCGACAGCAGCGCCCATGTCGCACTCCTGGTGAGGCTGGCGAGGCGCGGCCAGTTCGGTGCCTGCGAAGACCATCTTGCCGCTGCGGCGCAGTTGTTCCAGTCGGAAGAGCTGGATTTCGGCCCGGTGCGCGAGGCGTGGCTGTCCATCCGCAGCGAACGGCCCTGCGCGATTTTGCCGGCACAACCGGCAGCTCCGCCCGGGCCGAACCAGGCGTCAGTCATGCTTGCCGGTTCAGAAGCCGCGACGCCGCACAAGGCTTCGCTGGCCGTGATGCCATTTGCCGAAGACGCCGGTAGCGGCGTTCGTGGCGGGCTGGCCGATGGCTTGACCCACGACATCATTACCCGCCTCGCCAAGCTCAGGGACTTCTTTGTCATCGCCCGGGGCTCGGTCTTTGCGCTGGCGGAAAGGAACATCGCGCCGGAAGATGCCGGTCGAAGGCTGAATGTCGACTATGTCGCCACCGGCACGGTGCGCAGCGCGACGGGCCGCCTGATCATCACCGTCGAGCTCGTCGAGGTCCGCACAGCCAGGATCGTCTGGGCCGAGACCTTCGAGCGCAAGCCCGACGATCTTTTCGCCGTGCTTGACGATATCGGCAACAGCATCGTGGCCTCGGTCTCATCCGAGATCGAGACCGTCGAGCGCAACCGCGCCATGCTGAAAGCGCCCAATTCACTTAACGCCTGGGAGGCCTACCATCGCGGCCTCTGGCACATGTATCGCTTCACCCGCAGCGAGAACGACCTCGCACGGCATTTCTTCGACATTGCTGTCAGGCAGGATCCGACCTTCACCCGCGCCTATGCCGGCCTCTCCTTCACCCATTGGCAGAGCGCCTTCCAGCGCTGGGGCGACCGCGACCAGGACAGCGTGCTTGCCTTTGAGGCGGCCGGCCAGAGCCTTTTGGTCGACGATCATAATCCCGCCGCGCACTGGGCGATGGGCCGGGCGCTGTGGCTGCGCGGCGAGGGTGACGCGTCCGTGCTCGAACTGCAAAGAGCCGTCGACCTCAGCCCGAACTTCGCGCTTGGCCACTATGCGCTGTCGTTCGTGCATTCGCAGTCGGGCGACCCGCAAGCGGCGATCGGGTCGTCGGATCATTCGCGCCATCTGTCGCCGTTCGACCCGATGCTGTTCGGCATGCTGGGCGCACGCGCCATGGCGCATGTCCGCCTCGGCCAGTTCGACGAGGCAGCCGATTGGGCACTGAAGGCGGCCGCCCGCCCCAACGCCCATGTCATCATCCTGTCGATCGCCGCTCACTGCCTGGCGTTGGCGGGGCGACTGGACGAGGCGAAAACTTTCGCCGCCGCCATCCGCAAGACGCTTCCGGATTACCGAGCCGACGACTTCATCGACACCTTCCGCTTCGACCGGGATGCCACAGCCCTGTTCAAGCTCGGCGCCACGCGCATCGGTCTGGCTTAGAGCATGATCCCAAAAAGTGGGTACCGGTTTTTGGAAAAGATCATGCTCCAACAAAGGGCTAGATCATGATGAGATTTCAACCAAATCTCATCATGATCTAGCGCCGCAACACCGCGCTCAGCACATCGCGTATCCCGATCGCGCCGACAAAGCGCGACTGGTCGTCGAACAGCGCCACGGGTGCCGTCTGCGAGCGGTGCATGGCCAGCATCACCGTCTTCAGCGACGTGCCGGGGTTGGCCCAGAACACTTGCGCCGTCTCCTCCGGCTGCGCCTCGACATCGGCGCATGAAACCCATACCGCCGGTTTGCCGTCGCGTTCCGCCGCCGCCACCAGCCCGTGCTCGTCGATCTTAAAGCGCGTCGTCTTGCGCCGGTCGAGCCACACCCAGCCATTATCGCCGTGCTGGAGGTCGCGGCTGTCGCGCATGACGTTCCAGGCGGTCAGCACCGACAACGGATTCACATTGGCGATGAAGTCGCGGACATAGTCATTGGCGGGCTTGAGCACGATGTCTTCCGGCGCCCCGGTCTGCACGATGCGACCGCCCTCCATGATGGTGATGTGGGTGCCGATCTTCAGCGCCTCTTCCAGATCATGGCTGACGAAGATGATGGTCTTCTTCAGCTCCGCCTGCAGCTGCAGCAATTCGTCCTGCAGCTTGGTGCGGATCAGCGGATCGAGCGCAGAGAACGGCTCGTCCATCAGCAGGATCGGCGCCTCGGTGGCGAAGGCACGGGCCAGGCCGACGCGCTGCTGCATGCCGCCGGACAGCTCATGCGCGTATTTCTTCGACCACTGGTCGAGATTGACCAGTTTCAGCTGGCGTTGCACGCGCTCCTTGCGCTCTTGCTCCGGCACGCCGGCGAGTTCGAGGCCGAGGCCGACATTCTCCTCCACCGTACGCCAAGGCAGCAGGCCGAACTGCTGGAACACCATCGCCACCTGCTTCTGGCGCAGCCGCCGCAGCGTCGCCTGATCGCAGGTCACGACATCGACGATATTGTCGCCGTCCTTGACCAGCACCTGGCCGCGCGACACCACGTTGAGCCGGTTGACCGCCCGCAGCAGCGTCGACTTGCCCGAGCCGGACAGGCCCATCAGCACCGAGATTTCGCCCTCATGCACGGTCAGGCTGGCGCCGGCGCAACCCAGCACATTGCCGGTCTTTTCGAGGATTTCGGCGCGCGTGGCGCCGCCGTCGATCAGCGCCAGCGAACCGGCCTGGTCGGACCCGAAGACGATATCGACATTCTTGAAGTCAACGGCGACGGTCATTTCTTGCCTCCAACGCCGATACGCGTCATCCGGTCGAGCACGATGGCGAGTACGACAATCGCCAGACCCGCCTCGAGCCCGAGATCGATGCGGCGCGAGCCGAGCGCGCGGTTGATTTCAGTGCCGAGGCCGCCGGCGCCGATGAGGGCTGCAAACACCACCATCGACAGCGACAGCATGATCGATTGCGTCAGCCCGGCCATGATGGTCGGCAGCGCTGAGGGCAATTCGACCTTCCACAGCAGCTGCTGCTTGGTGGCGCCAAACGCCTCGCCGGCCTCGATGATCGACTTCGGCACCGAGACGACGCCGAGATGGGTGAGCCGGACCGCGGTCGGGATGACGAAGATGATGGTGACGATGAGGCCGGGCGCGTTGCCGAGACCGAACAGGGTCAGGACCGGGATCAGGTAGACGAAGGTCGGCAGCGTCTGCATCAGGTCGAGCACCGGCAGCATGATGCGGTAGACCTTCGGCTTGTGCGCGGCCCAGATGCCGAGCGGCACGCCGATGGCCATCGCCATGGCGGCGGCGGCCACGACCAGCACCAGCGTCTGCACCGTCTGCTTCCAGAGGTTCTGGTTGATGATGAAGATCAGGCCGAGAAAGACGCCTATGGCCAGCGGGCGCGAGCGCTGCAGCAGCCAGGCGATGATGGCGATGATCAGCGCCAGCAGCACCGGCGGCACCATCAAAAGGATGCCAACCAGCCCGTCGAGCAGGAAATTGAGGCCATTCGAGAAGGCCCTGAACACGGTGTCGAAATTGTCGGTGAGGAAACCGAAGAACGCCTTTCCCCAGGCGCCGATCGGTATCTTGTGATCGACCATGAATTTCGAAATCGGATCCATATCGCCCCTCTCATGCGAGAGACCGCCTGCTTCCGGCCTCCGCTGTCGTTAGGTCATCTTCTCACAGGATATGAAAAAGGGCAGCCTTTTTTAGATTGGCTGCCCTTCCTGGTTCGGCTTTGCCGAATTCAGTCGGCTCAGCTTCCGAGCGCGGTCTTGACCGCCGCTGCCGCATCGCCGCCATCGAAGGTGGTGACGCCGGCAATCCACGGCGCAACCGCGTCAGGGTGCTTCTTCAGCCAGTCGGCTGCGACCGTGTTGGCGTCGCCGCCCTTCAGGATCGCGTCCATCATCTCGCCTTCCATGTCCAGGTTGAACTTCAGGTTGGCGATGAACTTGCCGGCATTCGGGCATTCGGTGGTGTAGCCCTTGCGCACATTGGTGTAGACGGTGGCGGCGCCGAAGCCGCTGTCGCCCATGCCGTCGAGATAGGTGAGCTTCATGGCGCCCATCACCGGATGCGGCGTCCAGCCGAGGAACGCGATCCACTCATTGTTCTTGATCGACTGCTCGGCCTGCGTCAGCATGCCGGCTTCCGAGGACTCGACCAGCTCGAAGCCTTCGAGATTGTCCTTCGGATTCTTGATCATGTCGAGGATGATGCGGTTGCCGTCATTGCCCGCCTCGATGCCATAGATCTTGCCGTTGAACTTGTCCTTAAACTTGCCGATGTCGGTCAGCGACTTGACGCCGGCCTCCGCGACATAGGTCGGTACGACGATGCCGTAGCCGGCGCCGGTCAGGTTGGTGCCGATCGTCTCGACCGAACCATCGGCGGTGTAGTCCTTGATGTCGTTGGTCATCGACGGCATCCAGTTGCCGAGGAAGACGTCGAGATCCTTGTTTTTCAGCGACGCCATGGTCACCGGTACCGATAGCTGGATCGTCTGCGGCTCGTAGCCGAGCGCGGTGAGCAGCACCGAAGCGACGCCGGTGGTTGCCTGGATGTCGGTCCAGCCGACATCGGAAAGGCGCACCGCCTTGCAGCTCTCCGGATCGCCGGCAAGTGCAGCGCTCGTGGACAGAAAAGTCGCCAGGCCGAGGCCGGCGACGAAGGTGTTCATACGCGACATTGGCAGTCTCCCATTGTGATTCTTGGCGAAGCGTAGTTACGGTTTCTCTGCCCGCCTTGTTTCGTCAGCCAAACACCATTCTGGTGTGGTTTCAAGCGCTAAGACAATCACGATCAACGGCGCGGACTGGCCAAACAGCGACACGCCCGCCGCTTTTTCGATGGCAGACGGCTTTTCCCATGAAATGCAGCGGTGCCCTCTCCCCGCGCCGCGCCAACTCGGCTTAAAAGGACGGCATGGCCAAGCTCTACTTCCACTATGCGACGATGAATGCCGGCAAAACGACAATGCTGCTGCAGGCGTCCTACAATTATCGCGAACGCGGTATGACGACGATGCTGTTCGTCGCCGGCCACTACAGAAAGGGCGACACCGGGCTGATCTCGTCGCGCATCGGCCTGGAGACGGAGGCCGAGATGTTCCGCGACGGCGACGATCTCTACGCTCGCGTCGCCGAGCATCACGAACATACGACGGTGCATTGCATCTTTGTCGACGAGGCGCAATTTCTCGAGGAAGAGCAGGTCTGGCAGCTCGCCCGTATCGCCGACCGGCTGAACATCCCGGTGATGTGCTACGGCCTGCGCACCGATTTCCAGGGCAATCTGTTTTCCGGTTCGCGAGCGCTTCTGGCCATCGCCGACGATCTGCGCGAAGTGCGCACCATCTGCCGCTGCGGCCGCAAGGCGACGATGGTCGTGCGTCTCGGCGCTGACGGCAAGGTGGCCAGACAAGGCGAACAGGTGGCGATCGGCAAGGACGTCTATATCTCGCTCTGCCGCCGCCACTGGGAAGAGGAAATGGGCCGCGCCGCGCCCGACGATTTCATTGGCTTCACCAGAGGCTGAACGGCCGGGACAACATGAAAATTCTGCAGTTCACAGTCGATTGCCCGTTTCCGCCGGTCTCCGGCGGAGAGATCCGGAACGCCGCCAATGCACGCGCTTTGGCATCGATTGGCGAGGTCCTGACGGTAAGCCTGACTGGCGCCCCGGCACCCTCCACACCGCCGAACATCCGTCACCGGATCATCGAGGCAGCGCGCGGCAGGGCGCCTTGGGGCAGGCGCAGCCCGCACCCGACCGTGCATATGATGCCGGACGACGAGCTGGCCGAAGCCGACGCCATCTGGAGGGAATTCGCGCCCGATCTCGTGGTGATCGAGGAGATCGTGCTTTCGCAGCTGCTGACGCTGGCGCCGAAGCATCGCGCGCGCACCGTCCTTGACCAGCACAACATCGATTCCCGGACGGTGTCCGACCGGATCGCCGGCCTGACGCTGTGGCAGCAAATACGAGACTGGCGCCAAAACAGGCGAAGGAAGGCAGAGGCGCGCGAAGCCGACAGGTGTGCGGCTGCCCTGGCCGACCAGATCTGGGTTTGTTCGCGGGCCGACGAAGCGCTTCTGTCCGCTCTCGGCCCCGTCAACGACGTCAGGTTCGTCGCCAACCCCATTCCAGACGAGAGCGTGCTTTCCCTGCCGATTGCTGCCGAGCGCTTCAGTGAGCTCAGCCTGTGCTTCATCGGGCATCTCGGCTATTTCCCCAACATCGACGCCGTCAAGCAGATCGGCCGCGCGATGGCGCCGCGCCTCGCCGCTTCCGGCCGGCCCTGGTCGATCACCGTCGCCGGCAGAAACCCGCGCGATGTCGTGCGCGGTCTATGCACCAGGCATGGTCTGCGGTTGATCGAGAACCCGCCGCATCTGCCGGAATTGCTTGGCCGCGCCGGCTATGCGCCGATCCCGCTGCGCTTCGGCGGCGGAACCCGCATCAAGGTGCTGGAGGCGATGGCGGCGGGCTTGGTCGTCGCCGCCACCGAAAAGGCCGTCGAAGGGCTTGGGCTGCAGGCGGGCAGGCATTTCCTGTCCAGCGACGATGCCGGCAAGTTGGCATCGAAAATCATCGATCTCGCGACACGCCCGCAAGCGGCCGCCGAGATGGCGGAGATCGGCCGCGCTTTCGTGCGCGATAACCATTCGTCGGCGGCGATTGAAAAGCAAGTCAAGCAGGCGGCTGCGGCGATCCCGCGCACGGATTGAGCCCGGTCCGCTATCAGCCGCCATACTGCGTTTGTTAAGGCCTGCTGCCTATTTTGCCCTCAGCAAGAGCCAGCCGGGAACCGCCATGCTTCGAGCCATTTCATCAGCCCTTGTCATTTACTTGGCCGGTATCCTCGCCGCGCAGGCCGACGGCGATGCAGCACTTGGCAAGAATGTATTCTACCGCTGCATGGCCTGTCACGAGGCGGCAAGCGACCGCGACAAGGTCGGCCCGCATCTCCTCGGTATCGTCGGCCGCACCGCCGGCACCGCCCAGAATTTCAACTATTCGCAGGCCATGAAGGACGCCGGCGCGGCCGGCCTGGTCTGGGACGAAGCCAACCTCAAAGCCTATCTTGGCGCTCCCAAGCTGAAAGTACCCGGCAACAGGATGGGCTTCTCCGGCCTGAGCAGCGACGAGGACATCGCCAACGTCATCGCCTATCTGAAGGCCGATCCGAAGCCTTAAACGTCGCGATGGGTAGCGTGATGGCGACGGCTTCCGCCAGCTGTCTCGCGCTTGCAACTCATTGAGCCTTCTGTCGAATTCAGCACACCCACACTGTCCGAGATCGACTTCTTCGCAGCCGTCAAAGTTCAATGACAATTGAACAATACTTGGCCGGCTGGTTAATCACGCCATGACCCCGCCTTCATTGCCTTTCAAGACGACCAGGCATTTTTTTGTTTTCGGGGCGGGTCTTGTCTTGCGTCTTTCAATCCCCTGATACCCCACATATATTCGCCGCTGTTCGCAGCCAGCGACCGGAAGCCGAAGCGGGAGGCCCCTATGGCGACATTGCAGAATTTCGATGCCGAAATTGCCAAGACCAGGCAGGTCGTGCAGGACATGCGCTCCAAGATCGAGCAGTCGGGCACGGTGCTTGATACGCTGGCCACCGCCGACAAGAAGATCGGCGACGCCAATTTCGACATCGAGAATGCCCGCATCGAGGACGTGCTGAAGCAGCAGAAGGTGATGGAAGGCAACATTGCCGACCTGATCATCGGGCTGGAAGACGCCACCAACGTCTTCGGCACCGAATTCGAGAGCATGAAGAACTACACCGGCTGGGAAAGCTTCGTCGGCGTCTTCTCGGCGCAACGCAAGCAGCGCATGCGCACCGACCGCGTCCGCAACATGTCGCTGGCCGGCAATCTGCAGGAGCTTCTGGTCAAGTCCGACACCATCGTCGGCATCCTGAAAGCGCAGAAAGAGGTCCTCGACCAGCGCTACAAGACCTCGGAAAACAGCCTGTCGCAGGTGATCGAGCGCCGCAAGGTCACCATGACCAACCTCGAGGCGGTGCAGAAGCGCATCGAGGAAGTCAATCCGCTGCTGCTCGACATCGAAAACAAGATCGCCGCTTCTACCAGTCAGAAGGAGCGCACGCAGCTTGAGGGCGAGCGCTCGAAACTGGCGACCGAATACAATGAAAAGCAAGCCAAGGAGCAGGAGCTTCTGGCCGAGAGCCAGACGCTGGAACGCTACACCTCGATGTTCCAGACCTTCGTCGATTCGCTCAACAATCAGATCGCAGCCCAGTCGACGCTTATCAACAAGCTGACCATCGATACGGAGCAGCGCATCGTGCTCTACAAGGCACTGGAAGATTCCTTGAAGACCGCCGCCCAGCAGGATGTCGCCCACAAGATCAACACGCTGGGCAGCCAGGTCGACAACACCGCCGAAGAGACCATGGCCGGCATTGGCGCCGCCTCGCAAAAGCACATCGGCGATCTCCTCGAAATGCACGAGAAGAACATGGTCGCCAGCTCCGACATCCAGCGCCGCAAGAAGCTCGCCGACGACGCCTTCGCCCGCCGTTTCGACGACGTGATGAAGAAGCACAATTCGGCCAACTACGTGCAGTCGTAAGGAGCGGCTGCACGCGGGCACACCGGCATGACTCCCGAAAACGAAGCGGCGGCGCGCTATTTTTCCGCCATCACGGCGGCACTCAGCGGCCTTGAAGTG
Source organism: Mesorhizobium sp. M0514 (assembly GCF_040321145.1). Taxonomy (NCBI): domain Bacteria; kingdom Pseudomonadati; phylum Pseudomonadota; class Alphaproteobacteria; order Hyphomicrobiales; family Phyllobacteriaceae; genus Mesorhizobium; species Mesorhizobium sp. M0514. The sequence continues at coordinate 134,031 of NZ_JAMYQZ010000003.1, read as the reverse complement.
TTCATGCGCGACGACCGCTCGCCGCTTTACCGGCACGGCATCGTCGCCAAGATCGTCGCCGAATACATTGCCCGGCTGGACAAATCGTTTTCCTGCTGGCGCAACCGGCTCGGCTTCATGGACACGTTCCGCATTTCGCGCGCCGACAGCGGCTATCCCGTCTTCCAGAACCTGCTCGAGCTGGAAAACGACCGCCGCCAGGCCGAGGCGCGGCTGGCCAACATTCCGCTGGCCGGCGAATTGCGCGAGGAAATGGCCGACTTCATCCTGCGCCACAAGGAATTCCCCGAAGCGCTGCAGAAGTCGATGGCCGAGCGGCTCTATCTCGAGGACGTCAAGAGCGAACAGACTTTTGGCCCGTTCTCGCTGGCGCAGACGGCAAAGGTCTCGGTCAATCCAAAGACCGGGCGCCCCTATTACCTCGTGCACTGGGCGAGCTTCGACGGCAGCGCCAACCTGCCGCTGGTCTACATGGTGACGGTGGAGGATTCTTCCGAAAGCATGATCCGGCAGCTCGTTGACAGCAACGGCAAGCTCAATGAACGGGTCGACATCCCGCTGCCGGTGGACGGTCTGCTCAACCCCGAACTCGCCCATCGCTTCGACGATTTCACCGAGAAGAATTCCGCCTATACGCTGTCGCCGGCAACGATTGCCGTCAATCTCGACAAAGATTTCGAGCCGCTGCACCCTAAGCAGCTGCGCCGCGTCGTGCTCGGCCCCTTTTATTCCGCAGGCATTACCGACAACAATTCGACCGTGACCGAGGTGCTGGCCAAGGTGCGCAAACCGGAAAATGCCTGGCTGCTCACCTGGACCATCCAGGAGGTCTACTCCAAGGGCGAGAAACCCGGCCGCAAGGGCCTGTTTTCGAGCGAGAAGACCACGCAGGAATTCTTTATCAACACCGACGATCTCGAAGCCGCGCGCCAGGGTGTGTCGAGCTACGAGAACCACGCCCTGATCCCGCACGAAGCCTATCAAGCACTCTACGCCGCCGGCGAAGCTCAAAAGATCTTTTCCGGCTACAAGGTTCACATCCTGTCAAATGGGCAGGTGATCAGCGATGTGTGAGGTGGCATTTTTGGTGGGCCTGACAATCTCCGGGGCGCGGTCAGGGGCAGAAGGCGATTGTGATCGAAACGGATAACCTTGCTTCCCGCAGTAATGAATCGCCCTACCGGGTTCTCGCTTGGTGGGATGTCGATATGCATATCGGTGCTTACAAGAAACACAAACTGACCGCCCGACCATTGCGTTGGCCGGGAGAGGCCATCTTTCAAGCCGAACGCTTTCCCGATCACGAACCCTTTGACGGGATGTTTTCAATTTTGCTCACGCGAGGGCAGGCACAAGAGTGAGTCGCGAGGAGGATTGATACGATGGACACCGGCCTGACCACCGTCCCGGAAGCCGCAATCGAAAAGCACCGCGCCACGGCGCAGAGCTTCATCACCCGCGTCGTGGTTCTGGAAGACCCTGCGCGCGAATCCGGCACAGCACTTGCCGGCACCAATCGCCGCTTTGTCTCGACAGTCTCGGTCGGCTCGGTGCGCCGCACACGCGAGGTCGAGCTGACCAAGACCGTGGCCGCAATCCATCCCTACGACCAGCTGATGAGCATCCCGCAGCACACGCTGTTGTTCCGCGCCCGCCGCGGCCTGGCGATTGCGCTCGCCATCTCCGACGTCTTCGCCGAGGGCTCCGACCTCGAAAGCCTCCAGGCCAAGAACACCCGCGCGCCTCTTGAGGGCGATGAGGCGGCGACCTTCAAGAAGCTTCTGTCAGCCTCGGCTTACGTTTCAGCCTTCAGCCTCGCCTCTTACCTGTTCCAGCTGATCGACAGCGACGGCGAGGCTCCCAACGATATCCCCGAACCGGACTTCCTGTTCGACACGCCGCAGGACGCGGTGAAGTCGATCGTCGCCGGGTTGGACAAGGCGATTGCAGGCTCCAAGGACGACGGCGACCTGACGACGCGCGCGCGAGCTTTTGCACGGGTCGCCATTGATGGGCTGCTGGCCCGCAAAGGCCGCTTCGACGGCATCGGTCCGTTCGAGAACGCCCATATCCGCATCGACGCCGACGATTTCACCCTCGATGGCTTCGACGTCGCGCCCGGCAAGCGCTCCAAGCCGCTGGTGATGACCTTCAAGAAGCCGGAAGAGGTCGTCGGCAACCACATTGCCAAATACCAGTCGGTCAAGCTCGCCAAGATGCTGATGGCCTACGATTTCGAGCGCGAGTTGAACCCGTTCGTCGAACTCGGGGGCTTCCTCTTCACCTTCATCGGCGACGGCGCGCCGGGCACCGGCAAGACGACGCTGATCCAGATGATCGCCGGCCTCGTAAACGGCTATTGCCAGGTCGCCGGCTATCCCTTCGCCTATGAGAATTTCGGCGTCGACCAGATCTCGTCCTACCAGGGCAAATCCGGCCAGAATTGCCGCCAGTTCATCAACAATGTCTTGAACCCACGCGTCATCGGTTTCGGCACCGTCGACGACATCGACCAGGTGGCGGCCCGCCGCTCCGACGACCGCGCCTCGGCCGGCCAGCAGGAGATCACCGGCGTCTTGATGGATGCCTTTGCCGGCGCCGGCACGGTGGTGCGCGGCAACTGCTCGTTCGGCATGTTTTCCAACTATCCCGAAAATGTCGACGATGCGCTGCGCCAGCGCGCCGGGGCCCGCTGGCTGGTCGACGGCCCACAGAGCCGCGACGACTATATCGACATCTTCGTCCTGCTTGCCGGCAAGAACCACAAGATCCCACTCGGCGACCACAAGCTCTACGCCGCGCAGGAGATCCAGCGCGCGGTGACCGAAGCCTATGAGGAGCACGAGAAGCCTCAGGAAGACGGGCTGATGAAGGTCTATGAGCGCTACATGAAGGAGAATGGCGCGCCGAAATCGATGGCCGACATCGGCACTTATCTGCACCTGATCAAGGATGCCGAGCCGCGCTTCACCGGCCGAGCCATCAAGAACGTCACCGACGCCATCAAGATGCGCGCCATGGACATCGAGCTGCCCGACGACTGGTTCGAGAAGCCGGAAGTCTTCATGCACAAGGGCTACGACGAAAAGAAGGCCATGATCGAGGAACTGCGGGGGCCGTTCTCGATGGACACGGTCATGCAGGAGATCAACCGCTACGCCGACTCGGAGTTCCGCTATTCCGACAAATCCGACGACGCCGCGGTGGAGAAGCTGCTGCGCGACGCACGCCTGCGCGAACGGGCGGGGCGCGAGATGGAGGAGATGAAGAAGAAGGGGCTCTGGAATGCGTGAACTTCCTTCGCTGCCCGCGGGTGCTGAAAGGCTTGGCGCTAACGCTGACGCCCCCCTCTCCCCGTCCTTCACGCGGCGAGGGCAAGGGTGAGGGGCGGCGCATGCGTGGACCAGAGATCGCTACGACCATACTGGCAGCTATCGAACAGCGCCTCGATCGGGACATCCGGACCAATGATCTTCGATTTATTGACGCCAAAGGCCATGGGGAGACATGTCCTTGAATGCTAGCGCTGCCCCTCACCCTTACCCTCTCCCCGTGAAGAACGGGGAGAGGGAGGCGTCAGCGTTGGCGCTTCGCCACAACAGGCAACGCCGCTCGGAACGTTCTGCATGAGCCACGCCAAAAAACCCGACCTTCTCCGCGACAATGAGCTGATCTACGGCCGCTTGCTCACCGTCGACGAGTCGCACCTCATCCAGCGCTACAACAAGGCGCTTGTTGCCTTCGGCCTCAAGCCCACCAAGCTGAAGAGCTTCCAGATCGACCGCACCGGCTTCTCGCCCGAAGTGGCCGAGGAATGCGGCGATTACGATTATCTCGACCCCAATGAGGTCAACCGCCGCTTCATCATCCTGACGCCTTCGCAGATCGATCTGCCGGTGGTGCACACCGCCTTTTCCAACACCTCGCAGCTGATGTTCGAGTTCATGTCCAAGAACCAGCGCGCCATCGATGCGCTGACCATCAAGGATGTCATCTACGGCGAGATCGAGGATTCCGTTCCCCTGGTCAACGACATCGAGGATCTGCTGTCGATCAGCCAGGTCGAGTTCCGGGTGCTTTCGGCCGAGGACGTGCTGGGCAAGGCCGCCGAACTCGGCAAGCTGGTCGACCGGCTGAAGCAGGAGCCCGATGCCTGGCGCGACAACACCATGCTGAGCCGTATGGTGGAGCTGGCGAAGGTCTGCGGCGATATCCGTGAGAATGCGCTGGTGCCCGACCAGGTGATCTTCCGCCACAACGCCTACTGGACCAGCCATTTCGGCGGCGTCTACGTCTTCGTCGATCCTGATATGACCACCGTCATCGGCGACCCGGCCGCCCCCGGCTTTCGCCGTTCGCGGCCCTGGCAGGTCAGCTATCTCTCGATCAACGATGCCGACAAGGTGTTCAAGTTCCTGGCCAGCACCGGCCGCATCGAATTGCCGCGCGCGTCATGGGTCGAAAGCTCGGGCTATCTCGAGCATCGCGCCGAGATGGTGGTGCGCTCTCTCATCCGCGACACAGAGCCGAACCGCAATTTGACCGAGGTCGACAAGGTCTGGCTGCAGACCTGGATCCATGGCCATGCCGATCTGATCACCAAGGACGGCAATTTCCCCTTTCTCAACGCCGCCAAGCGTGAGATCGCCCAGCTCGGCCATCTCAAGATCGAGGATGTGTTTCCGCAACAGCGCTTCCTGGTCGTGCGTGGCAAGCCCGACCATCCCGACGCCTGGCTGACCAACCAGCTGATCTCGGATTTCGTGCCGCAGGACTTTGTCTCGCGTTACGTCTTCAACAAGCCGGGCTTCTACAAGGACTATGACGGCTACAGCGACGCCTGGCGGTCGCATGTTGTGGACGTTCTGAAAACCACATATTTGAAAGACAAAGTGGCGTTTCGCACGCGCCTTTACGGCCTGACTGACTGAGGGGTGAACGAGAGCCATGCTTGATCCGATCGTGAATTTCTTCACCCGCATCTTCCAATGGATCGGCCGCGGCATCGGCCTCGTCATCGGCGCGATCCTGTGGCCGTTCCTCTGGGCTGGGCGCTGGTATACGCAGCGCGGCTGGATCCTGAAGGCTGTGGTCGGCCTCGCGCTTCTGGTATTGATCGGCCTCTACGCCAATTTCTTCTACGCCACCCAGTGGTGGAACAAGTTCGATCCCAACTACGTCGACAAATACACCTTCGAGAACCGCAACATTTCCGCCGGCGAACAGGTCGCCGCCGGCGCCGGCACCGACACCGCCAAGACCTGCGGCAATTCGGGCATCGCCCAGGTGGCGGCCGACCTGACGGACTTCAACGTCAACCAGAATGCCTGGATCTCGTCGATGATCCTCTACAAACTCGGCCTGTTCGGCATCGACTGGGACAACACGCCGTTCATGGACAACAAGGCCTCGTTCCAGCGCGGCATCAACCAGGCGGTGCGGCGTACCGCCACCGAGCTTGCCGACAATCTCGGCCGTGTTCGCACCACATCGCAGATCGACGGCGACCTGCAGGATGCGCGCGGCAATCTGCAGTTCGACGAGGAGACCTGGTATTTCGGCCTCAACCCGTTCGGCCCCAAGACGCCGACGCCGAGTTATTATCGCGATGCCGTCACCAAGCTGCGCTCCTTCAACGCCCGCCTCGGCAGCTGCCAGGCGACGTTCGATGCCCGCGCCGACAATCTGAAGCAGTATATCGACCGCATCTCCTCCGACATCGGTTCGACCTCGGCGATCCTCAAGGAGCGCGCCGAAAACCATAACAATGGCTGGTTCGACTTCCGCGCCGACGACCGCTTCTGGTTCGCCTATGGCCAGCTCTATGCCTATTACGGCCTGATGAAGGGCGCCCAGGCCGACTTCGAGGACGTCATCAAGGAAAAGCATCTCGGCAATCTGTGGGACACGATGGATGCGCAATTCGTCTCGGCGCTGCGCATCCAGCCCTTCATCATCGCCAATGGCCGCGAGGATGGCTGGATCATGCCGACGCACCTGACGACGATGGGTTTCTACGTGCTTCGCGTGCGCTCCAACATGGTCGAGATCAGCAACGTCCTGACTCAGTAGCGTCCACAGCTTTCCCGGCGAGCGATGGCGAATTTGCGCCGTCGCCTCTGTCGCATTCCGTGCATTGGGCGGCTGTTTTGAGACGGCGGAACGTCGCGTCCTCTGGCTTCTATACGGCGCGGCAACGGAGCCAGGAAGAACCGGCGACAGGTCGGCCGGCCGCGGAGACACTTTCTTCATAGGAAACATAGTTGCATGCAAGTTGACGCCGCGGGAGCGACAGGGTTAGAACATGCCCGCGCCCGGGTTCAACATGCCTGCGAGTGAGATCAAACCCGTCCCCTCCACCGTCCAATCCGAAGGAAAGCCGTCATGGCCGAAGTGAAGTCCGACATCGAGATCGCGCGCGGCGCCAAGAAAAAGCAAATCCAGGAGATCGGCGCCAAGATCGGCATCCCGACCGAGCACCTTTTGCCCTACGGCCACGACAAGGCGAAGATTTCGGCCGAATTCATCAAATCGGTGAAGGGCAACAAGGACGGCAAGCTGATCCTCGTCACCGCCATCAACCCGACGCCGGCCGGCGAAGGCAAGACGACCACCACCGTCGGCCTTGGTGACGGTCTGAACCGCATCGGCAAGAAGGCGATCGTCTGCATCCGCGAGGCTTCGCTCGGCCCGAATTTCGGCGTCAAGGGCGGTGCCGCCGGCGGCGGCTACGCGCAGGTCGTGCCGATGGAGGACATGAACCTCCACTTCACCGGCGACTTCCACGCCATCACCACGGCGCACAATCTTCTGTCGGCGCTGATCGACAACCACATCTACTGGGGCAATGAGCTCGGCATCGACACCCGCCGCGTCGCCTGGCGCCGCGTCATGGACATGAACGACCGGGCGCTGCGCGAAATCATCTGCTCGCTCGGCGGCGTCGCCAACGGTTATCCGCGCGAGGCAGGCTTCGACATCACCGTCGCCTCTGAAGTGATGGCGATCCTGTGCCTTTCCACCGACCTCAAGGATCTGGAAAAGCGCCTCGGCGACATCATCGTCGCCTACCGCCGCGACAAGAGCCCGGTCTATGCCCGCGACCTCAAGGCCGACGGCGCCATGGCGGTGCTGCTGAAGGACGCCATGCAGCCAAACCTGGTGCAGACGCTGGAGAACAACCCTGCCTTCGTGCATGGCGGCCCGTTCGCCAACATCGCGCATGGCTGCAACTCGGTGGTCGCCACCACCACGGCGCTGAAGCTCGCCGACTACGTCGTCACCGAAGCCGGCTTCGGCGCCGACCTCGGAGCCGAAAAATTCTTCGACATCAAGTGCCGCAAGGCGGGTTTGAAGCCGGCGGCTGCCGTCATCGTCGCCACCGTGCGCGCCATGAAGATGAATGGCGGCGTCAAGAAGGAAGACCTCGGCAAGGAAAACATCGAGGCAGTCAAGAAGGGCTGCCTCAATCTGGGCCGCCACATCGAGAATGTGAAACAGTTCGGCGTGCCTGCGATCGTGGCGATCAATCATTTCACCACCGATACCGAGGTGGAAATCCAGGCGATGAAGGATTTCGTCGCCTCGCTCGGCGCCGAGGCGATCCTGTGCAAGCATTGGGCCAATGGCTCTGCCGGCATTGAGGAGTTGGCGCGCAAGGTCGTCGAGATCGCCGAATCCGGCGCCTCGCAGTTCGCGCCGCTCTATCCCGACGCAATGCCGCTGTTCGAGAAGATCAACACCATCGTCCAGCGCATCTATCGCGGCGACGAGGCGATCGCCGACAAGTCGGTGCGCGACCAGCTGCATGCCTGGGAGCAGGCCGGCTACGGGCACCTGCCGGTCTGCATGGCCAAGACCCAATATTCCTTCTCGACCGACCCGAACCTGCGCGGCGCGCCGACCGGCCACACCGTGCCGGTGCGCGAGGTCAGGCTTTCGGCGGGCGCCGGCTTCGTCGTCGTCATCTGCGGTGAGGTCATGACCATGCCCGGCCTGCCCAAGGCGCCGTCCTCGGAAAAAATCTTCCTCAACGAGATCGGCCAGATCGAAGGCCTGTTTTGAAAATTTCGAGATCGTTGCGAGATCCAAGAAGGGCGGCCACTGGCCGTCCTTTTGCTTTTCGGGGACAGATTTGCCTATGCAGCGTTGCGCGCCAGCGCGCGCTGGTTGGACGCATAGGGCGTGTCGCGTTCGGGCAAAGCACCGGTCTTCAGGCAATCGATCCATTCGGCGGTCTTGAGCACGGCCGCAAAGCGCGACTGCAGGATGATGGACACCACGCGGTGGATCTCCTCGGCCGAGGCGTAGCCGGCGCCGTTGGCGTAAGGCAGCGAACCGGTGGCGTCGGACAGGAACTCGACCGCAAAGCCGACATGCGCGGCGTGGATGATGGTCGACAGGTCGCAATTATGCGTCATGTAGCCGATCACCGTTATCGTATCGATGGTATTGGCGCGCAGCCACGCCTCGAGGTCGGTGCCGGCAAAGGCGCTAGGCAGTGACTTCTCGACATAGTGGTCGCGGCTTCGCCGGGCGATCTCGGGATGCAGGTCGCCGCCATGGCTGCCCTTGGCGAAGACTGGCGAGGTCTCGGGCGCCATCTGCTTGACGACCACCACCTTCACGCCGGCCACAGCGGCGGCATCCATGGCGCGCGCGACATTGACGACGCTGTCGCGGAACGGCGGATACTGGATGGCGAGGTTGCCGCCGTCATAGTCGTTCTGGACATCGATGACGATGAGCGCGCGGCGCGGGGTGTTGGCGGACATGGTGTTTTCCTCTCAGGCTTGAATGGGCCAGGTCGAAAATAGACGGATCGTCCGACTGCCAAAAGTGGCCCGATTGACATCATTCGAAAGAATTGGGACAATCCGCTTTTCGCTTGCTGGAAACACGCATGGCCGACCCGATCATTGCCGTTCTCGCCTTTGACGGCATCAGCCCGTTCCACCTCTCCGTGCCGTGCGTGGTGTTCGGCACCGACCGCACCAAGCTTGGCCTGCCGCGTTTCGACTTTCGCGTCTGCGCGCTCGACGATGGAGCGATCCACACCGATGCCGGGCTGACCATCGCGGTGCCGTATGGCCTTTCCGCATTCGACGATGCCGACATTGTCATCATTCCGAGCTGGAAGGATCTCGAGGCCCCACTTCCGCCGCCGCTCCTGGCAGCGCTCACCCACGCGCACGGGCGCGGTGCGGTGATCGTCGGCCTCTGTCTCGGCACCTTCGCCATTGCCGCCGCCGGGCTGCTTGCGGGCCGGCGGGCGACGACACACTGGGCCTCCACCGACCGGTTGCAGGCATTGTACCCGGACATCGAAGTCGACGCCGACGTGCTCTATGTCGACGACGGCGACATCGTCACCTCGGCCGGCGTCGCCGCCGGGCTCGACTGCTGCCTGCACATTGTGCGCGCGCGCTATGGCGCAGAGGTAGCGCTGCGGCTGGCAAGGCACATCGTGCTGTCGCCGCACCGGCAGGGTGGGCAAGCGCAGTTCATCGAGCGCCCGCTGGCGAAAACCCCGGCCACCGACCGCTTCACCCTGGCACTCGACACGGTGCGGGCAACGCTCGGACAAACGCACAACCTCGACCGCGTCGCGGAGGCCGCGGGCCTGACCCGGCGCACTTTCACCCGCCGTTTCCAGAAATCGAACGGCACCAGCTTTGGCGAATGGTTGGCCGGCCAACGCATCGAACTGGCGCAACGGCTGCTGGAGGCGACGGAAAAATCGATGGACATGGTGGCCTTCGAAGCCGGCTTCGGCAGCGCCACCTCGCTGCGCCAGCATTTCGCCGCACGGCTCAAGACGTCACCGGCCCAATACCGGCGTGAATTCTCGCGGCGAGCCGGTCCGGACGAGCGCATGGCACGCACGGCTTCATACTGACCGCCCACGACGAGTTCAGCCCCGCTTGACCGCCCGCGCCGGATTGCCGACCACCGTGGTGTTGTCAGGGACGTCGCGCGTCACCACCGCGCCGGCGCCGACTATGGCGCCATCGCCGATGCTGATGCCGCCGAGGATGATGGCGCTGCCGCCGATCCAGGCGTCATTGCCGATGGTGACCGGCCGGGCAATCTCCAGTCCCGCCTGACGGCCCGCGGCCTCCTTGTGGTGCTCGGCGCAGTAGATCTGCACATTGGGGCCGAGAAGCGTCCGCCTGCCGATACGCACCGGCGCGGGGTCGAGGATGGTGCAGCCGGCATTGAGGAAGGCGCCGTCGCCGAGATGGATGTTGAAACCGTAGGCGCAGTGGAACGGCGCCTCGATCCGGGAGCCTGCGCCCGCGCTGCCGAGCAGCGCCAATAGCGTCGGGCCGATATTGCCGCGTTGCTGGGGCGGCAGCGCATTGTGCTCGAACACCGCATCTCGCGCGATCACGCGGAGCGCCTCCAGTTCGTCGTCGATGCAGGTGTACCATTCGCCTGCAATCATCCTTGTGCGTTCGCTTCCGGCCATCACAGCGACTCCGTCCCTTCGTCGTGTTCGACTGGTTACCAAAGTACAATGCTCACTGATGGAAGAAGCACCATCGCCTACTCTCGTCAAACGTAGGACCTATGCTAGCTTGCCTCGTGGGCCAGTCCCGGGCCTGCTTTCGAGGGGATCTAAATGCTCTATTTGCTTGCACTTCTGATCGGCGTCATTGCCGGTCTTCGCGCCATGACCGCGCCGGGCGCGATCGCCTGGGGCGCGTATCTCGGATGGCTGCCGGTGGCCGGCACCTGGGCAAGTTTCATGGGCCATTGGGCCGCCGTCGGTATCTTCACCATCCTCGCCATCGTCGAACTGGTCACCGACCAGCTGCCCTCGACGCCGAGCCGCAAGGTGCCGCAGCAATTCGGCGCCCGCATCCTGCTTGGCGCCTTCAGCGGCGCGGTGATCGGCGCCACTGCCGGTTCCACCATTGGCGGCCTGATTGCCGGCGCCATCGGTGCCGTCATCGGCACCTATGGCGGCGCCGAAGCGCGCGGCCGGTTGGCCGCCGCCTTCGGCAAGGATTTGCCTGCCGCCCTCATCGAGGACGCGGTGGCGATCATCGGCGGCCTGCTGATCGTGGCGGCGGTGGTATGACTGCCCAAGCCTCAGACGCCAAGACATACGACGCCATCATCATCGGCGCCGGACCGGCCGGCCCTGCTCATGCCGGCTGACGTCAGCCGGCATGAGCGTGGCGCTGATCGAGCGCAAGCTGGTCGGCGGCACCTGCGTCAACACCGGCTGCATGCCGACGAAGACCATGGTCGCCAGCGCCTATGCCGCGCATCTGGCGCGGCGTGCCGCGGACTATGGCGTGACGTTCTCAGGCCCTGTCGGCGTGGACTACAAGAGGATCAAGGCGCGCAAGGACAAGGTCACCAATGACTCCCGCACCAATCTGGAGACCTGGATCGCCGGCATGAAGGGCTGCACGCTCTATCGCGGCCATGCCCGCTTCGAATCCGCCAACACGGTGCGCGTCGGCGACGAGCTTCTGACTGCCGAAAAGATCTTCCTCAACACCGGCGGCCGCGCCTCGGTGCCCGACCTGCCCGGCGTCAACGACGTCGACTACCTCACCAACTCCTCAATGATGGACCTCGAAATTCTGCCGCGCCACCTCGTCATCGTCGGCGGCAGCTATATCTCGCTCGAATTCGCGCAGATGTTCCGCCGCTTCGGTTCGGAAGTCACCGTCATCGAGAAGAGCCCGCGCCTGACCGGCCGCGAGGACGAGGACGTCTCAGCGGCCATCCTGTCGGTCCTCGAGAATGAAGGCGTAGCGGCCCATGTCGGCGCCGACAACATCGGCTTTGCCCAACAGGGCGAGGACATCGCCGTGACCTTCTCGTACGGCAAGCCGCCGGCTGTCGGCTCGCACGTGCTCCTGGCGCTCGGCCGCACCCCCAACACCGACGATCTCGGTCTCGACAAGGCCGGTGTCGCGGTCGACCTGCGCGGCTTCGTCACCGTCGACGACCAGTTGCGCACCAGCGTGCCCGGCATCTGGGCGATGGGCGACTGCAACGGCAAGGGCGCCTTCACCCACACCTCCTACAACGATTACGAGATCGTCGCCGCCAATCTGCTCGACGACGATCCGCGCAAGGTCAGCGACCGCATCGAGGCCTATGCGCTCTACATCGATCCGCCGCTCGGCCGCTGCGGCATGACCGAGGCTGCGGTGAAGAAATCCGGCCGCAAGGCGCTGGTCGGCCAGCGGCCAATGACCCGCGTCGGCCGCGCCATCGAAAAGGGCGAGACGCAAGGTTTCATGAAGATCCTGGTCGATGCCGACACCAGGCAAATCCTCGGCTGCTCCGTGCTCGGCCCCGGCGGCGACGAGGCGGTGCACTGCGTGCTCGACCTGATGTACGCCAAGGCGCCGGTCGATACGCTGGCGCGCGCCGTGCATATCCACCCCAACGTCTCGGAGCTGTTGCCAACCATCGCCCAGGAGCTGAAGCCGCTCGCCTGATATGACTCCGCGTCAAGCTCAGCGCTTTCTGCATTGGTGCGTTGCAGCAATGTGCATTGCGCGCGGCAAGGCTTCTCGTTCAGTCTGAATTGAACCGATTCAGTCTGGATTTTCCATGCCTTTGCCGATCCTTGCGCTTGCCATTGCGTCCTTCTGCATCGGCACCACCGAATTCGTCATCATGGGCCTGTTGCCGGAGGTTGCGGCCGATCTCGGCGTGTCGATCCCCTCGGCCGGCCTGCTGGTCACCGGCTATGCGCTGGGCGTCGTCTTCGGCGCACCCATCGTCGCCATGGCCACCGCGCATCTGCCGCGCAAGCCAGTGCTGGTCGCGCTGACGGCGATGTTCGTCGTCGGCAATCTGCTCTGCGCCATTGCGCCCAATTACTGGCTTCTGATGGCCGCGCGCGTCTTCACCGCGTTCGGTCATGGCGCCTTTTTCGGCATTGGTTCCGTCGTTGCCGCCAGCCTGGTGCCGCGCAACAAGCGCGCCAGCGCCATGGCGATGATGTTCGCGGGATTGACGCTCTCCAACATTCTCGGCGTTCCTGCCGGCACCGCGCTTGGCGAAGCCTTCGGCTGGCGCTCCACCTTCTTTGCCGTCGTTGGCATCGGCCTGATCTCTGTTGCGGCCATCGCCTGGCTGGTGCCATCCAATGTCGCCGAACCGAGCGGCGGCGGCCTGCGCAGCGAACTGCGCGTGCTGGGCAAGCTGCAAGTCTGGCTCGCCATGCTGATCGCCTCGCTGGCCTCGGCCAGCCTGTTTGCCGTCTTCACCTACATCAAGCCCTACCTTGCCGATGTCTCCGGCCTGTCGACCTCCGCGGTCACCTGGGTGCTGCTGCTGTTCGGCGCCGGCATGACCATCGGCAACATCATCGGCGGCCGGCTGGCCGACTGGAAATTGATGCCGACGGTGATCGGCACGCTGCTTTTGATGGCGGTTCTGTTTGTCGGCTTCATGCAGTTCGGCGCTATCGCCAGCGTCGCCATCGGCGTCGTCTTCTTGTGGGGACTGCTGATCTTCGTCGTCGTGCCGCCGCTGCAGATCCGCGTCGTCGAAGCGGCTTCGGAAGGGCCGAACCTCGCCGCCACGCTCAACCAGGGCGCATTCAATATCGGCAATGCCAGCGGCGCCTGGATCGGCGGCGTGGCTCTGTCGGCCGGCGTTTCCTATGCTCATTTGCCGCTGGTCGGCGCGGTGCTGGCCCTGCTGGCGGTCAGCGTAGCCGTTGTCTCGCAGGCGCTCGAAGGATCGGCGCCGATAGCGACGGTTCCGGCCGCCGCCGAATAATTCCATTGCGCCCATGGCGGCGCGAACTGGACCAATCGACAGCCCTTCGGCAAAAGTGCATGTGTTCTGCCTCTTATCCTGGAGGCATCCCATGCAGAAATCGATCGAACGCATCGCCGGCGATACCGAAGGCGTTTCCTACGAATTCCCGGTGTTCCGCTTCGCCAGCGCCGACAAGGCAGCACCTTCGGCCTACCTGCAGGCAGCACTCCACGCCGGTGAATTGCCTGGTGTCGTCGCCATCGACGCGCTGATCCCGGCGCTGAACAAGGCCGAAGCGGAAGGCCGCATCAAGGGCAGCATCACGGTCGTGCCCTGGGCCAATCCGATCGGCCGCGCGCAATATCATTTCGGCGAGCACCAGGGCCGCTTTCATCTCGGCACCCGCAACAATTTCAACCGCGGCTTTCCGTTGCTCGCAGCACCGGACGCCAAGCTTTTGCCCGACACCACGCTTGGCACCCCCGACCAGCGATTGAAGACCCGTCTGGTGCAGCTGTCGCTCGGCCACGACATCGTGCTCGACCTGCATTGCGACGACGAGGGCCTTGCCTATCTCTACGTCCACGCCAGCCTGTGGCCGGCGATGGCCGATTGCGCCGCCGCCATGGGTATCGACGCCGTGGTGTTGTGGAGCGAGGACACCGACGGCACCTTCGAGGGCGCCACGATCATGCCCTACCAGAACGTCCCCGCCAACGTGGCGAAGCTCGACCGCCGCGTTGCCACCACGGTAGAATACCGTGGCATGCTGGATGTCGACGGCACGCTGGCAAATTCCGATGCCGCAGGCCTCTACCGGCTGCTGGTGGCGCGCGGCGTCATCGCCGACACCGCCCTTCCCGAACCCGGCCCGTTCAAGGGCCTCGTCGCGCCGCTCGAAAACATCGACATGATGCCGGCGCCCCGGGCCGGTGCCATCCTCTACGACGTCAGGCCCGGCGACCGCGTCGCCAAGGGCGCGCGCCTCGCCACCATCGTCCACACACCGGGCGAGGCCGGCGGCCGCACCGAAGTGCTGGCGCCGCAGGACGGCGTCATCCTGACCCGCCGCTCACGCCGCATCATCCGCGCCGGCGAGGATCTCTTGAAGCTGGTCGGCGACAAGAAGAGCGCCGACGCGAGGTCAGGCACGCTGGAGGACTGAGCTAACCCGAAATCGCCAGCCGCGCCTTGGCCTCCAGCCATTCGGCCATTTGCCGGTACGGCACCGGGCCGTGGCTGACACGGGCAACACCAAGCTCGGCCAGGCGCTGGCGCGGCGGCACATGCGCCAGCGCGATGATGTTGACCGGCAATGCCGTCGCCTTGCACAGCGCCTCGATCAGACCCTCGTAGCCGAGTCCCGGCGCAAAGAAGCCGCTCGCTCCTGCCTTTTCATAAGCGTGCGCCCGCTCGATGGCCTGGTCGAGCAGCACGCTGTCATGCGCATCCGTCTTGGCCTTGAGGAAAATGTCGGTACGGGCGTTGATGTAGGCGGGAATGCCGGAAGCCTTCACCGCCGCCGCTGCCGCCTCGATCCGCTTCACCTGTATGGCGATGTCGTGCAGGCCGGCGCCGCCGACGATCTGGTCCTCGAAATTGAAACCGATGGCGCCGGCCTGCAGGGCACGTGTGACCGTCTGGGCGACAGTCTCCGGCTCGACGCCGTAGCCGCCTTCGAGGTCCATGGTCACCGGCAGGTCGACTGCCGCCACGATGCGCTTGATGTTGTCCAGCGCTAGCTCCAGCGGAATTTTCTCGCCATCGGCATAACCAAAAGCAGCCGCGACCGGCCAGCTTCCGGTGGCGATCGCCTTGGCGCCCGCCCTCTCGACGATCTTGGCCGAGCCCGGATCCCAGGCATTGTAGAGAACGATCGGGTTGCCCTTGACATGAAGGGCATGGAACGTGCGTGCGCGCTCGATCTGCTCGGTCATTGCTGTCTTCCCGTCTTTCCGATGTTGGACGAACAGTCTAGGCAGGACCCCAAGCCTTGGCGATGTGCCATGGGTTGCGGAAGCGGCGGCCACAAACAGGCCTTTCAAACCTGTTGCGCATCCGGCTTTTCGCCGCTATGGATTTCGCCCATGAACATGCGCTCGATCAAGACCATTTGGTGGTGGGCTCGCTGACAGCGGCCTGTTCGAACGCGTGCGCGTGAAAATAGAGGGTGGCCGCAACGGAATGTCCGGGCGGCCATTTGTTTTTTCAAAGCCATTCCCGGGTCCGTTGCCCCAACAAGCCATATGGAGACGGCAATGACGATGAAGGCTCTGGAAGACGGCGCGGAAAGCTTCGTGACCGCAGGTGGTGTCACCATCACCCGCGAACGCCACGACAAGCCTTACGCCGGTGCGATCGATGCCTATGTCGATGGCTTGAACTCGCGCCGTGGTGCGGTGTTTTCCTCGAATTACGAATATCCGGGCCGCTACACACGCTGGGATACGGCCATCATCGATCCGCCGCTGGTGATTTCCGCGCGTGGCCGCGCCATGCGCATCGAGGCGCTGAATGGCCGTGGCGAAGTGCTGCTGCCGGTGATCGGCAAGACGCTGGCCGGCGTTGCCGAGGTGACGATTGCTGAAACCTCGAAAAAGCTGATCCGCCTCGATGTCGCCAAGCCCGGCCGCGTCTTCACCGAGGAAGAGCGCAGCCGCGTCCCCTCTGTGTTTACTGTGCTGCGCGCCATCACCGCTCTGTTCAAGACCGACGAAGACGCC
Source organism: Mesorhizobium sp. M0514 (assembly GCF_040321145.1). Taxonomy (NCBI): domain Bacteria; kingdom Pseudomonadati; phylum Pseudomonadota; class Alphaproteobacteria; order Hyphomicrobiales; family Phyllobacteriaceae; genus Mesorhizobium; species Mesorhizobium sp. M0514. The sequence goes on along the minus strand of NZ_JAMYQZ010000003.1, from coordinate 117,562 downwards.
AATCTCGGCCTTTACGGCGCCTTCGGTTACGACCTCGCCTTCCAGTTCGATCCAGTCGACTACAAGCTTGAGCGCAAACAGAGCCAGCGCGATCTCGTGCTGTTCCTGCCTGACGAGATCCTGGTCGTCGACCATTATTCGACCAAGGCCTGGACCGACCGCTACGATTATTCCGGCGACGGTTTTTCAACCGAGGGGCTGCCGCGCGACGAAATTGCCGAACCGTTCAAGACCGCCGACCGCATCCCGCCGCGCGGCGACCATGAGCCGGGCGAATATGCCAATCTGGTGCGCAAGGCGATGGACAGTTTCAAGCGCGGCGACCTGTTCGAGGTCGTGCCCGGGCAGATGTTCTACGAACGCTGCGAGACGCAGCCTTCCGAAATCTCGCGCAAGCTGAAGTCGATCAACCCGTCGCCCTATTCCTTCTTCATCAATCTCGGCGAAAACGAGTATCTGATCGGCGCCTCGCCCGAAATGTTCGTGCGCGTCAACGGCCGCCGCGTAGAGACCTGCCCGATCTCCGGCACCATCAAACGCGGCGACGACGCCATTTCCGACAGCGAGCAGATCCTGAAGCTGCTCAATTCCAAGAAGGATGAATCCGAGCTGACCATGTGCTCGGACGTCGACCGCAACGACAAGTCAAGGGTCTGCGATCCGGGCTCGGTGCGCGTCATCGGCCGCCGCCAGATCGAGATGTATTCACGCCTGATCCACACCGTCGATCACATCGAAGGGCGCCTGCGCGAAGGCATGGATGCCTTCGACGCCTTCCTGTCGCATGCCTGGGCAGTCACCGTCACCGGCGCGCCGAAACTGTGGGCCATGCGCTTCATCGAGCAGAACGAAAAGAGCCCGCGAGCCTGGTATGGCGGCGCCATCGGCATGGTCAATTTCAACGGCGACATGAACACCGGCCTGACGCTCCGCACCATCCGCATCAAGGACGGCATTGCCGAGGTGCGCGCAGGCGCCACGTTGCTCTTCGACAGCATCCCCGAGGAAGAAGAAGCCGAAACCGAACTGAAGGCATCCGCCATGCTCTCCGCCATTCGCGACGCCAAATTGGGCAATGCCGCAGGCGCCGAACGCACCACCGCGCGCGTCGGCGACGGCGTCAACATCCTGCTCGTCGACCACGAAGACTCCTTTGTCCACACACTGGCCAACTATTTCCGCCAGACCGGTGCCAATGTCTCGACCGTGCGTTCGCCGGTGCCGGAAGAAGTCTTCGAACGGCTGAAGCCCGATCTCGTCGTGCTGTCGCCCGGACCGGGCACGCCGAAGGATTTCGACTGCGCCGCGACCATCAAGAACGCCCGCGCCCGCGACCTGCCGATCTTCGGTGTCTGCCTTGGCCTGCAGGCGCTGGCCGAGGCCTATGGCGGCGAACTCAGGCAGTTGCACGTGCCGATGCACGGCAAGCCGTCGCGCATCCGCGTCTCCAAGCCCGGAATCATCTTCTCCGGCCTGCCCAAGGAAGTGACCGTCGGCCGCTACCACTCGATCTTTGCCGATCCGGTGCGGCTGCCCGACGATTTCATCGTCACCGCCGAGACCGAGGATGGCATCATCATGGCCTTCGAACACCGCAAGGAGCCGATCGCCGCCGTCCAGTTCCATCCGGAATCGATTATGACGCTCGGCCACAATGCCGGCATGCGCATCATCGAAAACATCGTTGCGCATCTGCCGCGCAAGGCCAAGGAAAAGGCCGCTTAGAAACGATGGCGGCAACGGACGACATGGCGGCGATCGCAGCGAAGGCGGAGGCAAGGCAAAGGATTGCCCGCCTTGCCTTCTGGTCGATTGTCATCGCCTGCGTCGTGCTCGCGCTCAAGCTTGCCGCATGGTACGTCACCGGCTCCGTTGCGCTCTATTCGGATGCGCTGGAGTCGATCGTCAACGTCATAGCCTCGGCCGCCGCCTATTGGGCGGTCCTGGTCAGCTACAAGCCGGCCGACCAGGACCATCCGTTCGGCCACCACAAGGCCGAGTATTTTTCGGCGGTGCTGGAAGGCGTGCTGATCGTGCTCGCCGCGCTTTTGATCCTCAACGAGGTCTGGCGCTCCTGGCAGACGCCGACCCCGCTCGAACAACCCTGGGAGGGCTTGGCGATCAACGGCGTCGCCACCGTCATCAACGCCTTTTGGGCCTGGACGCTGATCCGCGCCGGGCGCAGCGCAAAATCACCGGCGCTGGTCGCCGACGGCCGGCACATCATGACCGACGTCGTGACCTCGGTCGGCGTCTTCGGCGGCCTCGTCGGCGCTATCCTGACCGGTTGGCAGATCCTCGATCCGGCGCTTGCCGTCATCGTCGCGCTCAACATCCTGTGGCAGGGCTGGCACGTCATCGGCTCGTCGATGAACGGGCTGATGGACCGCGCAGTGGACACGACCGAACACATGCACATTCGCGACATCATCTCGGCCAATTGCAAGGGCGCGCTGGAGGTTCATGACCTCAAGACCCGCATAGCCGGCCGCGCCACCTTCATCGAGTTCCACCTGGTCGTCGACGCCGACATGACGGTCGGCGCCAGCCACGTCATTTGCGACCGCATCGAGGACGCGCTGAAGGCCGAAATCCCCTCGGTGCGCGTCACCATCCATGTCGAACCGGACGACGAGGCGAAGCTGCCGAAAGGCACGACGGCGGTGCCGTTCGCGTGAGGAAAAACTCAGGGCATCATCCTCGGGCGAGGATCTGCCGACCTCGCCGGATCGATCGCGCCATTACCGCCATGTGGGGTAGCCCGCCAATGGCTACATCCAGGCGTTGATTGCCTCCAAATCGGGCAGCGCCTGCTGCTCAAACGCGCGCCAGCTCGGCCTCGGCAAAACCGTAATCAGGCGAAAATCCATACTCGGCAAGCGAAGTCCGATCCAAGGTAGCACCTCGCTTGCGACCGGCTCATCATGTGTCGGTCGAGATGTCATCCCATTCCTGCCCCATATACCCAATCAGCCAATTGAGCGCGTAATGACGTTCGACAACCACGCCTGGTTCCAATCCCGCCGGCGCGGCTTTCCCATTCACCCGCGCATCCACCACAGCCCAATCGTACTGATAGATCAGATCGGCAGCATCGAGAAGGTCGCTTTGCGGGCGCAAATTGGCCCGCTTGAGCAGCCCTTCCGTGTCGAGGTCACGCAAAATCGAAACCAATTGTGACACATCGCAAGGCTTGTCTGGACGCCCAAGGTTTTTGAAGACTTGCAACGCCCACAACATTACGAAAGCCCCTTCATAGCGCCAGCTAAAATTTGCGCGATCTTGCTCGGTTGCAACGGGGTTACCGACAAACGCTTGCTCTTTGGGCGTAAAAAACCCTTCGGCTCCAAACTGGCTGATCAAGTTGCTTAAAAGATTTCGATCATTGGTCTCCGCTGTGACGGCCACGATCACCAGTGCGATGGCGCGTTTAACCACCTCGTCCTTCGTTCGTCGCCGACTTTCGGCTGCGGTTTCGATCGTCGGCAAATGGTCGATGAACGGCACGCCCTCCTTCTTCAACTGTGCTGTTGAGGCCGCCTTGCGAGCCTCAGCCTCGCCTTCAGCGTTGGCGGAACCGATGAAAGCCAAGGAAGTCAGAAAACCAAGAAAGCTGCGACGCATCATATTCATTTCCAAATGGCTGCTAAAGTGACTAAGGCGCACACGCCGACTGCGGCATGGCCTCCAACCGGTAAACCTTGTCGTCCGACTTCGTCTTGCCATCCGCCGTCTTCGAGCACAAATCGACGATCGCCAGGCTGCTGTTGGGATTGGCGAGCATCATGGTGCCGTTGGCGCCGCGCTTGAGGTAGATTTCCTTTTGGCTGATGTCGCACGAGAAATCGCTCATCTTCGCGCTGGCCGCACAACGCCACTGGTCCGCTTCGCCCTGGCAGGAATAGGTCTGCGTGACCTTGGCGCCGTTCTTCCTGGTGGTCACCGAAACCGCGATGTCTGCGCCGTCGGGCCAATTTGTGACATCGCCGCCTGAGGCGAAGGAGGCAAGCTCGACCGGTCCGCGGAAGACCCGGATCGACTGCGTCAGCTGGTCGGGATGAGAGCTCAGGTGCGCGGCATCGTAATCGCGTCCGAAGCAGAAAGGCTGGTCCGGCTTCAGCCGCTCGCGCAACGGCGCACCCAGCGCCGGATCGATCGGGTCGATCTTGGCGAACTCAGCCTGGCAGGTTGCGGCCGGCATCGGGTCGAGGCGGAAATTATCGTCCTCCGAGCCCAGCGCCTGCCGGTCATATTCGGCTTCGCCCAGTTCGTCTTCCGATCCGGCGTCGAGATAGAGATCGGACGAGACGTCGGTGAGGATCAGGCGGCCTTTGTCATCGAGCTTCAGCGACGCCATGGTGCGGTCGCAGTCCATGCCGCAGCGGATCGGACCTGACTTGCCGTCCTCGGACTCGTGATTGCACCAGCCGCCGGCCCATTGCGGCGCCTTGGCGCCGCGCACCATGGTGGTGAGAAAACCGTTGTAGGAGGTGTCGGCGTTTGCCATCGGCTCCTCGTTCGGATGGCTCACCGGATCATGGCCATAGAGGAAGAAGATCCGCGCCACCTTCTGCTTTGGATGCGCCTTGAGGTGCGCCGCATCATAGACGCGGCCGAAACAGGCATCGGCGCCATTCGGGCTGAGTTCGGGTAATTTAAGCACATCGTCGGCCGCGGCCGAACCCGCAAGCGCGCCGAGCAGCACGGCGCCAAATCCAGCGCTGGCAACAACCTTCCACTTCCTGAACGCCATGTGACCCCCTCCTCGCATCGACAGGACGTAACGTGAATTTATGCTAGTATCATGGCCGCAGCCACGCAATTTGCGGGGAGCGCCAAGCCGAGAGGATGCCATGCGTCGACGCGACATGTTCCGGGCCAGCCTTGCCGGTGCCGCCGGCCTGTTCGGGCTGAGCCGGGCCGCCGCCGCTGAAGACAGACCGAAGGTCGCCTATCACCTCAGCGACCTCGATAAGGTCAACTTCGTGCTCGGCAACATCAACAACCACTATGAAGGCACCGGCGGCAATGTCGACATCGTGTTGGTCGTGCATGGTCCGGCCCTCGCCGGCTTCAAGTCGAAAGGCATATCGGCGGCGATCTCGGGACGCTTTGCCGGCCTTGTCCAACAGGGCCTTGAGCCGCATGCCTGCGGCAACACCATGCAAGGCATGGAGATCACGCTTGCCGACCTGCTCGAGGGCTTCCACGCCGCCGACAAGGGCGGCGTCGTCAAGCTCGCCGAACTGCAGCGCCAGGGCTACGCCTATCTCCGGCCCTGAGCCGCCACGGGCTTGAACGTGAAGGCCATGAGAGCCTACGAAGGGTGGCCAAACAGCCCGAAGGAAAGTGCTCATGACCGCGACCACCCTCGTCATCCCCGATCTTGCCGGCAAAGCGGTGCTGGTCACCGGCGCTTCGACCGGCATAGGTGCGGCCCTCGCGCTCGCCTATGCCGCGCAGAAATGCCGTGTCGCGCTGCACTACAATTCGAGCCGCGAGGCGGCCGAGACGCTGGCCAAGACCATCTGCGATGACGGCGGCGAGGTGTTTCTAACCCAGGGCGACTTCTCGCAGGCCGCGGATGTCGAGCGTGTCGTCGAGGAGAGCGCAGAGCATTTCGGCCGGCTCGACGGGCTGGTCAACAATGCCGGCGGCATGCTTGGCCGCGTACCTTATGCGGAGCAGACCGAGGCGCACTACGACGCGGTGATGGACCTCAACGCCCGCTCTGTGCTGACGGCCTCGCGCAAGGCGATGCCATGGCTGAAGAAGCAGGGCGGCTTCATCGTCAACACCTCGTCGATCGCGGCGCGCAATGGCGCTGGCGGCGGCGCCGGGCTGTACGGTTCGGCCAAGGCCTTTGTCTCCAATGTGACGCGCGGCATGGCCAAGGAACTGATCGGCTTCGGCATCCGCGTCAACGCGGTGGCGCCGGGCACCATCGCGACACCCTTCCATGAGCGCTATTCCACCGACGAGCAGATGAAGGGCATGGTCGCCACCATTCCTCAAGGGCGTGCCGGCACGGCCGAAGACTGCGTCGGCGCTTATCTGTTTCTGTCCTCCGATCTTTTGAGCGGCTACATCACCGGTCAGGTCATCGAGGTGAACGGTGGCCAGTTGATGCCGTGAGCCGGCAATTGCATACTGCGTCTCGAAACCATGCATGTCGTGCGCACGTTTGCTGAGGTTGGAAGAAAGGGGAGAGGCAATGTACGGATTGATCGGAAAGATGCGGGTGGCGCGCGGCCAGCGCGACGCGATCATGGATGTGCTGCTCGCCTCGACCGGCGCCATGCCGGGTTGCCTGAGTTATGTCATCGCCCGCGACCCGGCCGATGCCGACGCGATCTGGGTGACCGAAGTGTGGACCGACGCCGCAAGCCACAAGGCTTCGCTGCAGCTGCCGGAGGTCCAGGCAGCGATCGCCAAGGCCCGGCCGATCATCGCCGGCTTCGAATTCCAGGTCGAGACCCATCCGGCCGGCGGTTTCGGCCTGCCCGCCATCAAAAACGAGTGACATCCCAACGCGGGGTCGGGGTCGTGAATTTCTTCCGAGACAGCGTTCGCATTTTTCTCTTCCAGGTCTAAGACCCAAACATGGACTCTTCGCCAGACCAACCGGCCGTCGAACGCATGGCGGGCATGCGTCCGGTTCGGCAGTGGCTGGTGCTGCTGATCGTCTCGCTGCTGTTCGCCGGCGCGCTGGAATACGCCGCACTGCCGGCGGCGCTGCTGATCGGCCCGATGCTGGCGGCGATCCTTGCCGGCACCAATGGCGCCACGGTGCGCGTGCCGCGGCCGCTGTTCGCCGCCGCCCAGGCCTTGGTCGGCTGTCTGGTCGCGGCGTCGATCTCCACCGACATTTTTTCGGTGTTCTACAAGGAATGGCCGCTGGTCCTTGTCGTGGTGCTGGCGACCCTTGCGGCGTCCAGCCTGCTTGGCTGGTTGATCAGCCGCTGGCGCATCCTGCCCGGCACCACCGCGGTCTGGGGCTCGTCGCCGGGTGCTGCCACTGCCATGGTGCTGATGGCCGGTGCCTTCGGCGCCGATCAGCGCCTCGTCGCCTTCATGCAGTATCTGCGCGTCATCTTCGTCTCGATGACGGCAGCACTCGTCGCCAAGATGTGGGTCGACACTTCGGGCATCGAGGTACCAGCCATCGTCTGGTTCCCGCCGATCGAACCGGCAGCCTTTGCCGCCACGCTCGGCGTGGCGCTGGTCGGCGCCCTGCTCGGCCGGTTGTGCCGGCTGCCGTCACCCTTCTTCCTCGGCACCTTCATCATCGGCACCATCGTCCATCTCGGCTTCGGCGTGGCGATGCAATTGCCGCCATGGCTGCTGGCGCTCTCCTATGCGATGGTCGGCTGGTCGATAGGGCTGAATTTTACCCGGGCGATCCTGCGTCATGCGACACGGGCGCTGCCGCAGATCGTCGGCTCTATCGTCGTGCTGATCGCCTTTTGCGGCGGGCTAGGCTGGCTGATCAGCCACGTCCTTGGTATCGATCCGCTGACCGCCTATCTCGCGACCAGCCCCGGCGGCATGGACAGCGTCGCCATCATTGCCGCCGCCGCCCAGAACGTCGACATATCCTTCGTCATGGCCTTGCAGTCGGCCCGCTTCCTGGTCGTGCTCATCGCCGGGCCGAGCATAGCGCGGCTGGTGGCGAGAGCCGTCAGGGACTGAGATTCAAATATGCAGGGAAGAGGAAAAGTGCCCATGAACCGTCGTGTGAATGCCGTCGATCTCTCGAGCCGGGTCGCCGTGGTGACCGGCGGCGCGCAAGGCATCGGCCTTGCCGTCGCCCGGCGACTGCTGTCATCGGGCGCCAGCGTCGCCATTTGGGATGTGGACGAGACCGCCATGGCGAAGGCCGTTTCCGAACTCGCCCCGCTCGGCCGGGTCGAGGGTTTGCTGTGCGATCAATCGCTGATGGAGGCCGTCGACAGCGCCGCGACGGAAACCGAGCGCTCGCTTGGTCCGGTCGATCTGCTGGTAAACAATGCCGGCATCGCCGGACCGGCAGCGACGGTGGCGGATTATGATCCTGCCGCCTGGCGCCAGATAATCGACATCGACCTCAACGGCGTCTTCTACTGCTGCAAGCGCCTGGTGCCCGGCATGATCGCGCGCAGCTACGGCCGCATCGTCAACATCGCCTCGGTCGCAGGCAAGGAAGGCAATCCGAATGCCGCCGCCTATTCCGCCGCCAAGGCCGGCGTGCTCGCGCTGACAAAATCGCTCGGTAAGGAACTGGCTGGCCACGACATCGCCGTCAATGCGCTGACCCCATCGCCCGCCCGCACCCGCATCCTCGAACAGCTCACCGAGGCCCAGGTCGCCTATATGCTGGGCAAGGTGCCGCGAGGCCGGTTCGTCGAAGTCGAAGAGGCGGCTGCGATGATCGCCTTCATGCTATCGGACGAAAATTCCTTCACCACCGGCGCAACGTTCGATCTCTCCGGCGGCCGCGCCACCTACTGAGAAGCGCCGCTGTTCCTTGCTGTCGCCGTCCCTGTCGGCCGCGAAGGACTAATTCAAGAGCCGCTCAGCGTCGCGGCAAGCCGGTCGGGAAGAAAGTCGACGAAGGCGCGAACCTTTGGCGACAAATGGCGATTGGACGGCCAAAGCAACCGGAACTGGCCGCGGCCATCGACATGGTCGTCCAGTACCGTGCGCAGCAAGCCGTCACGCAGCGCCTCGCGGACCAGGAAATCGGGCATCGAGCTGATGCCGAGCCCGGCCATCGTGGCGCCCTTCAGCGCCTCCGTGTTGTTGCAGGTCAGCATCGAGCGGACCTGCGGCTCGGCGCTGCCGCCGATGAACGGCCAGCCTTGCAGCTTGCCGCTGTTGGGAAAGCGGAAGCGGATGCCGTAATGGTTCACGAGATCGTCCGGGCCGCTCGGGTTGCCGTGCTGCTCGATATAGGAGGGTGCCGCACACAACAGCAGCCGGAAGGGTGCAAGCGGCCGCGCCACCAGGCGCGAATCCGGCAGGTCGCCGCTGCGGATCGCGATGTCGACGCCTTCGTCGATGAGGTCGACGAGGCGGTCGTTAAAGTCGATGTCGAGTTCGATTTCGGGATAGCGCGCCATGAACTCCGACAGCACCGGGAACAGCAAATGATAGGTCACGATCGGCGTCGAAACGCGCAGCCGCCCATGCGGTGTTTCGCGGCTCCGCGACAGCATCGCCTCGGCATCGTCGATGTCGTCGAGGATGCGCCGCACCCGCTCGTTGAACAGCTTGCCCTCTTCGGTCAACCCGATGCGGCGCGTGCTGCGCTGAAGCAACCTTACGCCGAGATCCTGCTCGAGCCTGGCGACGCTCTTGCCGACGGCCGATGCCGAGATGCCGAGCGTGCGGCCCGCAGCGATGAAGCTGCCAAACTCAGCCGTGCGGGCAAAGGCCAGGAGCCCATTGAGGCGTTCCACCGCATCTCTCCATTCGAGCGTTTCAGTCCGGTATATCTGGAGATTTAACACTATTTTTCTCGAAGTGTCGCGAGCCTATCTTCCCGTTACGACCGGCGCAGCAAGCTTGCGGCAGGCCGGCGGATCCTGGTTCAGATAGGAAAATTATGACCCCGAAGACCACAAACGGCGCGGTCGCGCCATGGCTTGTCCTGTTGTCGGTATGCCTTGCCGCCATGACAATGCCCTTGACCTTCACCGGCCCGGCCGTCGCGCTTTCCCGCATTGCGGCCGACCTCGGCGGCAGCCCGATCGCGCTCAACTGGGTGACCAACGCCTTCATGCTGACCTTCGCCGCCACCCTGATGGCATCAGGCGCGCTGGCCGACAATCATGGCCGCAAGCGGCTCTTCCTTGTTGGCCTCGCCACCTATGTGCTGGCATCGCTGGGATCGATGTTTGCCCCTGATATCGTCTGGTTCGATGTGCTCAGGGCTGCGCAAGGGCTCGGCAGTGCCGCCGCCTTTGCCGGCGGCGCCTCCGCTCTTGCCCAGGAATTCGATGGGCCATTGCGGCTGCGCGCCTTCTCCTTCCTCGGCACCAGTTTCGGCATCGGCCTCGCTTTTGGGCCGATCGCGTCGGGCCTGCTCATCGATGCTTTCGGCTGGCGCTCGATCTTCGTCTTGGTGGCAGTGCTCGCGATTGCAGCCGCTTTGCTCGGCCTGCGCACCATCAGGGAATCGCGCGATCCGGATGCGACCGGCCTCGACTGGGCGGGAGCCGGCACCTTTACGATCGCGCTGGCATCGCTGACCTACGGCGTGCTGCAAGCGCCGCAGAGCGGCTGGACCGATCCCCTGGTGATCGCGCTTCTCGTGGCGGCCGCCCTTTGCTTTGCCGCTTTCGTCGTCGTCGAGCGGCGCGTGCGCCGGCCGATGCTCGATCTCTCGCTGTTCCGCTTTCCCCGCTTCGTCGGCGTCCAGTTCCTGGCGGCCGCTCCCGCCTATGGCTTCGTCGTCCTGCTGGTGCTGTTGCCTATCCGCTTCATCGGCATCGAGGGGATGAGCGAGATCAAGGCGGGGCAGTTGATGATCTGCCTGTCGGGACCGCTGTTGATCCTGCCACTGCTCGCCGGCCAGGTAGCGCGCTGGACCGCTCCGGCAACGATCTGCGGTGTCGGCCTGCTTGTGGCCGCCGGCGGCCTTGTCTGGCTGAGCCTGACACCGCCTGTCGTCGCAGCGCTGGTGGCGCCGCTGATCCTCATAGGCGTCGGCATCGCCTTGCCCTGGGGGCTGATGGACGGACTTGCCGTCGGCGTCGTGCCGAAAGAGCGTGCCGGCATGGCGGTCGGCATCTTCAACACCACCCGCGTCGCTTGCGAAGGCGTGGCGCTGGCGATCGTCATGGCAGTCCTGTCGGGTTTCACGGCAGCCCAACTGGCGGCTCAGGGGACGGCATCTTCCCTGGATGCAACCGCCGCCGCGCAGCTGCTGGTGACCGGCAACATCGGCGAAGCGACAGCCCGCTTGCCGGGTGCCGGAGCCACGGTCCTGGTCCAGGCCTATGAGATCGCGTTCGACAGGCTGCTGATCGTGCTGGCGGCAATCACCATCGTCACCGCCCTTGTCGTCTTTCTCGGCTTGCGCCGTGGATCGGCGGTGGAACACGAGACCATTGCTCTGCCGGTTTGCCAGGAAGGGTAGCTGAGCCGCGTCAGGAGATGACGAGGCTGGCTATGCGGTGGCCGTCCAGCACGAAGGTCATGTCACCCTCGCCGTTGAAGCCATTGCCTTTCACGGCAATGCGGACGCGGTAGCTGCCCTCGACCTCGGCGATGCGGACAATGCGAAGATTGGACTTCACGCCGATATTGTCCGACTGGTTCCAGCGCGCGATCTGCTGGCGGCCTTGGAAGGACCGCCCCCAGTCGGTCAGGGACGCGTCGGCTGTGAACGTGTCGAGAACGGCTTCGCTATCACCCGCATTGGTGGCCTCGATAAAGCGGCGGATAGGTTCGGGTGTGGCCATCAATCGAGCCGGTGCATCAGATCGTCATCCAGCCAGCGGCCGAAGAAATAGACCAGCTGCTTGTGCCACCATGGCCAGTCATGACTGGCATCGCCGCCCCAATAGTCGACCCAGGCGGGAATGGATTTGTCGCGCAGGATCTGTTCCAGCCTGCGCGTCTCGACCAGCATCCGCTCTTCCCAGGCGCCCTGCCCGCAGCAGAAGATCATCCTCAGCGACTTCAGCCGGGCAAGCAGCTTTGGGTCTACGGTGCCGGGCAGATAGTCGAGCGGTGAATTGTAGAAGATATCACCTTCCAGCGCCTTGCCGAAGAAGTCGCCCGCCGAATAGACGCCCGACAGCGCGATGACGCCGCTGGCGAGTTCGGGAAAGCGAAAGACGAAGTTCGAGGAATGATAACCGCCCATCGAACAGCCGGTGAACAGCGGCTTTAATTTGCGCCCGCCATTGGCTTGCTCAGCGGTCGCCAGAAACTCCGGCAGCGCCTCCTCGCGCACATATCGGAAATAAGCCTCGTGGCGACCGATACGGTGGGCGGCGCCGGCATGCTTGTTGAAGAACGATTCCGAATCGACGCCGTCGACCGCAAACAGCTGGATGCGGCCGGTATCGATGAATTCGGCCAGCGCTCCAACCCCGCCGGAATCCTCGAACTGGTAGAACCGCCCCTGCGACGTCGGGAACACCACCACCGGCCGGCCGGCATGGCCGTAGCGCTTGTATTCCATGTCGCGGCCGAGATTGCCGGAGAAACCCTTGTGATAGGAGATGTCCATCGCGTCTAAGCCTTTTCCGCGTGGATGTAGGCGACGGCCGCGCGCAGTGCTGCTTCGTCTTTCGAGCGCATCTGGTAGGCGTAATTTCCCATGGCGCGGCTGAAAACCTCTTCAATTGGCTGATGATGGACGATCTTGTCGCGATGCGCGGCTATCACGTCCTCATGGCTGTGCAAATAGTCGAGGCGCCGCTTGCGGCTGGCATAAGCGGTGAAATACTTGCCCTCATAAGGACCACCGGCGGCATCCTTCACCACCATGTCCGCCCAGGCCGCGTAGACGTCGATGTCGAACGTGTAGTTGATCGCATCGGTCATCCAGGCGCCGGGCGGCCGCATGTTGACCTCAAGCGCGATGACGCGGTCGTCCTTGGTTTCGAACAGCTCGATGTGGAAGAAGCGCTCGCGCACGTCGAACGCTTTGAGGATCTTGCGGCCGGCCTCTTCGATCGCCGGTCGGACCTTGGGAAAGCAGGTGTAGCTCATGTGGCGATCCTTGTTGACCACTTCCATGATGCTCTGGTCGTAGCGGTGGCTGGCCGCCAGCACCACCTCGCCGTCACGGTTGACCAGCCCATCGAAGGTCACCACCAGCCCCTCGATGAACTGCTCCATGACGAAGGTCACGTCCTCGGGCTTGTCTCTGAAGAACTGGTCAAGTTCCCTGGCGTTGGAAATCTTGAAGGTGTTCGAGGCGCCGGAACCGGAATCGGGCTTCACCACCACGGGATAGCCGACGCGGCGGATGAAGGTCATGGCACCGGCCCGGTCGGAGCATTTGCGCTGGGCGATGGTGTCGACGCCGCTCGTGCGAAAGAATGCACGCATGCGGCTCTTGCGCTTCAAATTCTTTACGAAATCGAGCTTGGTTCCGTAGATGTTGAAGTCGGTGCGGATGTTGGCTTCCAGCTCCAGCCAATGCTCGTTGAGGGACTCGAAGCGCTCGATGCGGCCCCATTTGTGGATGAAATGACCCATCGCCCGGAACACCGGATCGTAGTCCTCCATGTCGGCGATGCGGTAATATTCCGACAGGGCCACCTTCAGCTTGCCGTCCAGCGCCTCATAAGGCGCATCGCCAATGCCCAGCACCGTGGCGCCGGCCTTCTTCAGCCGGTCGCAGAAATCGGCGCCGTTGGCGGGAAAATGCGGCGAGAAGAAAACGAAATTCACGGATGACCCCTCAGACGGCGAAGCATTGCGGCCCCGGCTACACGCAAGTCTGGCGCATTTGCCGCGCATGGGGAAGAGTGCTCGCGAGTGGTGGAATGGCAGCCCACTTGCCTGTCCATGGCGGCTCCTGTATGAAACCCGCCATGAACACGCGCGTCTCCTCCGTCGCTTCCCGTCCGACCGGCTTTGCCGGCGAGACCGTGCGCGCGCTGGCATCGACCCTGCTTCTTCTCGGCCTTATCGGCGATCGCCGGGTTCGCTGAAGGAGCGCCCGGCGGTCGAACCGCCGCTTGCGCGCACGCTCCTTGGCCAGTTCAGAAATTGGCAATTCACATCAAGCGAACGAAAATCTGATAAGGCGCTGCTCGCCCTGGAATCCGTCCGAAGACCGATCCGCGAGCCGCCGGGAGAACAAGACGATGAACGCACGAGAAGACATCCGCGCCGGCGAAGCCGAAAGCGTAAAACGCGCGGCCGGCCACATGCCGGGCGCGGCCCGAAAATACCAGCCCTACCCGACGGTCGGTCTCAGCGACCGCACCTGGCCCAACAAGGTCATCGACAAGGCACCGGTCTGGTGCTCGGTCGATTTGCGCGACGGCAACCAGGCGCTGATCGATCCGATGGGTCATGAGCGCAAGGCGCGCATGTTCGCCCTGCTGCTCGACATGGGTTTCAAGGAGATCGAGATCGGTTTCCCCTCGGCCTCGCAGACCGATTTCGATTTCGCCCGCTGGTGCATCGAGGAAGGCAATGTGCCGGCTGATGTTTCGCTACAGGTGCTGGTGCAGTGCCGTCCCGAACTCATCACCCGCACCTTCGAATCTCTGAAGGGCGCCACCAACCCGATCGTGCATTTCTACAATTCGACCAGCGAGTTGCAGCGTCGCGTCGTCTTCGAGAAGGATGTCGGCGGTATCAAGCGCATCGCCACCGACGCGGCCAAGATGATCACCGACATGGCGGCCAAGGCCGGCGGCGGTTATCGCTTCGAATATTCGCCCGAAAGCTTTACCGGCACCGAGCTCGAAGTCGCGCTGGAGATATGCAACGCCGTCACCGAGATCGTGAAGCCGACAGCCGACAACAGACTGATCATCAACCTGCCGTCGACGGTCGAGATGTCGACGCCCAACATCTATGCCGACCGGATCGAATGGATGTGCCGCAACCTGGACGACCGCGAGAACCTGCTGATCTCGCTGCACCCCCACAACGATCGCGGCACCGGCATCGCCACCACCGAGCTCGGCCTGATGGCGGGTGCGGACCGCGTCGAAGGCACGCTGTTCGGCAATGGCGAGCGCACCGGAAATGTCGACATCGTGACGCTGGCGCTCAACATGTACACGCAAGGCGTCGATCCCCATCTGGATTGCTCCGACATCAACCGGATGAAGGACGTCTACGAATATTCCAACCAGCTGAAGATCTCCGAGCGCCATCCCTATGTCGGCGAACTCGTCTACACCGCCTTTTCCGGCTCGCACCAGGACGCCATCAACAAGGGCATGAAGGCCTTGAAGAAGGCCAACACGCCGGTCTGGGAAGTGCCCTATCTGCCGATCGATCCGGCCGATGTCGGACGCAGCTACGAGGCGATCATCCGCATCAACTCGCAGTCGGGCAAAGGCGGCATCGCCTATGTACTGCAGGCCGATTACGGCCTCAATCTGCCGCGCAACCTACAGATCGAGTTCAGCCAGGAGATCCAGGCGATCACCGACGCCGAAGGCAAGGAAGTGCCGGCAAAACGCATCCATGACCGCTTTATTGAAACCTATGTCGACCAGCCCGGCGCACGACTGAAGTTCCTCGACCATCACACCTATCCCGATACCGAGAAAAAGGGCCGGCGCGTGGTCGAGGCGGTGATCCTCGACAACGGCAAGGAGACGACAATCGCCGGCTCCGGCACCGGCCCGATCGACGGCTTCGTCGATGCGCTGTCGCGTCATGTTGGCGTCGACATGTCGGTGCTTGATTATTCCGAACATTCGCTCCAGCGCGGCTCGAACGCCTCGGCGATTTCCTATGTCGAGATGGAATATCCCGGCGGCAAGCTGTTCGGCGCCGGCATCAACACCAACATCGTCGCCGCCTCGCTGGAAGCCGTTGTTTCGGCCGCCAACCGGATAATCGGCCGCAAGGCCGGCTGATATTTTCCCGGGCGCCGAATGTCCGCGGCGCCCGGAAATCCCCCATTTGCCGAGGGAAATTCCGGTCTTTTGTGTCAACCACCGGCAACTATCCGGTGTGTTACGCGATCGCATAACATAAGCATGCTTGTATGGAAGTGCAGGCTCTATATGATTGCGCCTCAACCTGTGCCGACTTCGAGAGGATCGACACTTGCAGCATGCCACGCCTGCCGCCCCCGCAGTGCGCGAGACACTGGAGCGACTGCTCGCCAGCGAAACGTTCGGACGTTCCGAGCGCGCGCGCAAGTTGCTGCGCTATCTTGTTGAGCGCGAGCAGGCCGGCGAAGCCGACAGGCTCAAGGGTTTCTCCATCGCCATGGACGTCTTCGGCAAGGACGGCGATTTCGATTCGTCGACCGACGCCGTTGTCCGGGTGCAGGCAGGCCGGCTGCGCGAACTTCTCCAGCATTATTTCGCCAATGAAGGCATAGCCGAACCGGTTCGCATTGCCATTCCGCGCGGCGGCTACGTGCCGTCCTATGAGCTCAACGCCATACGCCTGCCGGTTGGGCAGGAGCCGCTTGCGGCGGCGGTAGCCACCTTGCCCGGATCGCCCGACCAGGCGGCTCTTGACGCCGTTCCCGCTGCCGCGACAGCTTCGGGGGTTACAGAACCTGGGCCTTCGCTGGCGCGCCATCTCCAGTTCTTCTGGGTCGCCATGACGCTGGTCATTCTCATGCTGGGCGTGCTCATCCTGCGCCAGGGCAGCGGCGCATTGCTTGCCAGCAGCGATCCTACCGCGGTGGTCGAGACCGCGGGCGTAACGAGCAGCATCGCATCGCCGTCGATGGAGGCCCTGCCCCTCGTCTACATCGCGGTGAAGGCCACCGGCCCCGAGGCCGGCCGCGTCGCCGCTTCGCTGCGCGCCGGCCTTGCCGGTTTCGACACGATCGACTTCATCGGCCGCGACGCCGACAGCAAGCGCGATCCGAGCACCGACCCGACCAGCTTCGTTTTCGATGTCCTGCCGGGACCAATGGCAGGTGACGTGACGCTCGAACTGCAGAGCGTGGCGACCGGCCGCGTGCTTTTGTCCCGCAGTCTGACGGCCGCCGACAGCGCACCTGGCACCGTCGAGGATCGTATCGCCGCCATCCTCAGCTCGACCGTTCCCGCCTCCGGCCCGCTCTACAGCTACATCGAACAGAACGGCATTCAGACCGGGCTGACGAGCTGCCTGATCCTCAACGACAGATACTATCTCGACCAGAGCACCAGGACGCACGAGGCCGCCTATCGCTGCCTGGACAACCTCGCCGGCCAGGGTGCGAAATCGTCGTTGGTCTATTCGGAACTGGCCTCCCTGACCCTTGAGGCCGCCACCGATCATTACGCCTATCCGCCTGGCGCGACGGTCGAACAAGCAATGTCTTTCGCCCATCGCGCCATCCAGATGGGACCGACCAGCCCCTATGCGCACCGCGCCTATGGCTACCTCAATTCGCGCCTCGGCAACACCGAGGAATCGATCCGCTGGATGCGCAAGGCCTATGAGCTCAACCCCTACGACCTCGGCATGGCTGCCGCTTACGGCTATGGCCTGATCTTTGCCGGCAAATATGCCGAGGGAACACCCATCCTGACCCATGCCGTCGAGACGTTCAGCGGCCATCCGACATGGTGGGATTTTGGGCTTTTCGCCGGGCAATTTATGCTGGGCGACATGAACAAGGCCGCGATAGCCAGCGAGTCGCTGCGCACGACGGCGATGAAATCGCATTATCTGGCGGCGCGGCTGATCGGCGCCAAGGCTGCCGGCCGCGAACAGCTGGCAGCCAAGCTTCTGGATGAGCTGACCACCAAATTCCCGAAATTCGCCGCCGATCCGCGCGCGGCCTTCGCCGAGCGCAAATATCCCGCCGATCTGACCGACCGGCTGGTTGAGGCGCTACGCGCCGCGGGCCTCGGCAACGCCAGCTAGTCTTTCCGGATCGCGAAAACTTTACTGGCCATCGGTCTGGACTGGGAGCAATCCAGCCTCGATTCGAATTTCCTCTCCAGTCTTGCAATAATCGCACATTTTCATGGTCTCATCCCTCTATGTTGCCGAGCGGGGCGCCGGGCCGAAGACGGTCGTCCTGCTGCATGGCTTCGGTGGTTGCCATGATATCTGGCGCGAGGTGACCGCGTCGCTAGGGCCCGATGTCAGGACCTTGGCCTACGATCTTCCGGGACACGGACTGTCTCTCGAATTTCCTGGCAGCGGCCCGGCCAAAACAGCGGCGCGAGCGGTTCTCGCCGATATCGCCGCACGCGGGATAGCAAGGGTGCATGTCGCCGGTCATTCGATGGGCGGCGCGGTCGCCTCCCTGATGGCGCTTGCCGAGCCTGAAAGGATAGGCTCGCTGACGCTTCTGGCGCCGGGCGGTGTTGGCCCCGAGATCAACGGACCGCTGTTGCGCCGCTACGCCGCGGCCGCCGACAGACGGCAAATCCGCGCCTGCCTTGCCGCCATGTCGGGACCGCGAAGCCCGCCGCCCGAACGCATCGTTGGCGTCCTGGCGGACGTACGCCGTCGCCCCGGCCAGTTGCGCAAGCTGATTGAGATATCAGCCGTCATGACCAGGAACGAGCGGCAGGGGGTCATACCCCGCGAACAGCTGGACACCCTCGACATGCCGGTGATGGTGGTTTGGGGAACGGACGATCCGGTGTTGCCCTTTACCCAGGCTGATTGTCTGCCGGCGCATTTTCATATTCATCACGTGCTCGATGCCGGCCATACGCTGGTCGAGGAAGTGCCTGATGTGGTCGCCCAGGCCGTGCGCCGAAACATGGCACGCCGCGGCAGGCGCCTGCGTCCGACATTCGAGGCCGCGGCGAGCTAACCTTACTGACGCCCGCATCTCGCCAGTGCATTTTGCCGCCGCCTGTGTTAACTCGCAATTAACCATATCAGCGAGGCGACGCCGATGAAGGACACTGGCGAAAACATCACCCCCACCGACACCTCCCGCAAACTGTCCGACGCCGTTCGCGATGTGAAAAATGCCTTCGCCGATCGCGACGATGTCGTGGTCGACATGCGCGAGGCGCACCGGATGCGGCTTGATCTGCTCGCCGCCGAGCTCGCCCCGGTCTTTGCCGACGTGCCCGCCGACATGGACAATTTCGACTTCGTCGTCTCCTCCGGCCTGCAGCCCCGCCTGTGGATCGACGCCGTCAGCCATGTCGCCATGGGGCGCGACCGCCGCACCTACCGCTTTCTCAGTGATACCCGCATCGGCCGCGTCGTGCTCGCCGAATCGACCGATATGAAACCGGTCGCCGATCAGGTCACGCGCTATGTGGCGGAGCGTATCGTCGAGCGCCAGCGCATGATGGAGGGCGGTGTCGAGCCGGCCGTCGCCGACCTGAAACGCCCTGCGGTGGTCGAAGCGGAGCCGCCCTTGCAAGCAGCCGCGCCAGGCAAGAGCTGGTCAACCTTCTTTGCAGGCCTGGGCTTCGTCGCCGCCGGCGCGCTTGTTGGCCTGGCGGTGGCGGCCGCGCTGTTTTGGGATCGCCTGATGGCGATGAAGATCAGCTTCTGATCAACGATCTGAAGGCCTCGATGTCTGCGCGCCGAGTTCAATGACCTGCAGGTCCGATGGCGGCAAGGCCGGCCCGGTCAGGCCGCGCCGCGTCAGGCGAATCAGCCAATTGCCCTTCTCCCCGTCAATATCGAGCAGATTGTACTGTGCCGCCGGGTTCTTGCTGCCTGGCGACTGCCCGGCGGCGGCGACGCCGACGACCGGAATCCTGGCGCCGCGCCCGCCGATGAAGAACAGCGACGGCAGATGCGAATGGCCGTGCAGCACGAGTTCGGCGCCATGCCTATGAACGGTCTTGTGGAAGCGGGAGATGCCGAACAGGCGCTTTTGCTGGGCGACGGCGCCGCGCACCGGCGGATGATGGATCATGATCACCCGCAACAGGCCGCGTTTGTTCGTTGCGTCGAGCACTGTCGCCAGCCTTTGCGCCTGACCTTCGAGGAAGAAGCCGTTGGCCATGAACGGCGCCGTGGCGCGCGCCGTCGAAACGCCGATCAGCGCGACATTGCCGCGTACGCGCAGATAGGGAAAAGCGTTGCGGTCGATCGGCGCAGTCACGCCGTCGCCGCTCATCCACGCCGCCCAGGAGCGGCAGACCTTGTCGAAGGCGCCCGGCACATAGGCGTCGTGGTTGCCCGGCACCACCGAGACATCCTCCGGCGAACCCAGCGTCTCAAGCCAGTGCTTGGCCATCTCGATCTCGCCGTCGAGCGCCAGATTGACCAGATCGCCGGTAACGGTGAGGTGGTCGGGTGTGCTCGCCTTCATGTCGGCGACGATGGTGTCGATGACGGCATCGTGCATATGGCGGCGGCGGTTGCGCTGCCAGTTGACGTAGCCGACGACGCGCTTGGACGCGAGTTCGCGATAGGTTACACCGGGAAGCGGCCCCAGATGGACATCGGAAATATGCGCGAGCCTGAACATCCTTCCTTCATAGGCGACGCGCTCCCCGCTTTCCACTCACTGTTTCCTGCCCATCCACGGTTTCGCTAGTCATGGCTATATCGGACCCGGAGCAGGCGTTTCGCCAGACCGGCTGGGCAGGCCTCAGGGCAAGGCTGTTCCATCTCTATTTCCTGCTGCGGCGGCCGATGACGCTGGGCGTGCGCGGCCTGATCCACGATCGCGCCTCGAACACTGTCTTCCTCATCCGCCACACCTACGTTCCCGGCTGGCAATTGCCGGGCGGGGGCGTCGAAGTCGGCGAGACGCTCGGTGAGGCGCTGGTGCGCGAACTGGCCGAGGAAGGCAACATCGCGCTGACAGCCCAGCCGGTGCTGAAATCGATGCATTTCAACCGCCGCTCCAGCCGCCGCGACCATGTCGGCCTCTATCTCATCGAAACCTTCAACCAGACCGCGCCGAAACTGCCGGACCACGAGATCGCCGAAGCAGGCTTCTTTCCGCTCGACCGCTTGCCGCATGGCACGACGCCGGCGACGCTGCGGCGGCTTGCCGAGGTTTTTGAAGGCGAGCCGGTATCGCCGTACTGGTAGGCTGTCAATCCGATGCTCACGCCGCCTGCCTGAACCGCGCCCGGTCGTGCGGCGCGCCATAGTCGAGCCCAGGCCCGACCGGCACGATGCGCGTCGGGTTGATGCTCTCGTGGCTGCCGTAATAGTGCATTTTGATGTGGTGCAGGTTCACCGTGCCGGCGATACCGGGCACCTGGTAGAGGTCGCGCAGATAGTTCGAAAGGTTCGGATAGTCGGCGATGCGGCGCAGATTGCATTTGAAATGGCCCACATAGACCGGGTCGAAACGCACCAGCGTGGTGAACAGCCGCCAATCGGCCTCGGTGACACGCTCGCCAGTGAGATAGCGCTGTTTTGACAGTCGGCCCCCCAGCGTGTCGAGCGCCGCGAACAGCTCGCCGAACGCCTCTTCATAGGCCGCTTGCGTGGTGGCAAAGCCGGCGCGGTAGACGCCGTTGTTTACGGCGGGAAAGACCAGCGCATTGACCTTGTCGATCTCGCCGCGCAGGCCTGGCGGATAGGAATCGAGAGCGGCATCGCCCCACTCGTCGAAGGCCGAATTGAGCATGCGGATGATTTCGGCGGATTCGTTGGAGACGATGGTCTCTTCCTTCTTGTCCCACAGCACCGGCACCGAAACCCGGCCCGAATAGGCTGGATCGGCCTTGGTGTAGATTTGGTGCAGGAAGTCGAGGCCGTAGAGCGTGTCGCCGGTGGCGCCATCCTCGGCCAAAAACGTCCAGCCCTCAGCACCGAGGAAATGATGCACGACTGAAACCGGGATGATGTCTTCTAGCTTCTTCAGCGCGCGAAAGATCAGCGTGCGGTGCGCCCACGGACAGGCGAGCGAGACATAAAGATGGTAGCGTCCGGGCTCGGCCTTGAAGCCGCGCGTACGACCTTGCGCCGGCGCGCCGTCGCGCGTGATCCAGTCACGCCACTGCGTCTCGGCGCGGATGAACCTGCCGCTGCTATCGACATTGGCCGGACGGTCCTGCCATTTGCCTTCGACCAGCAATCCCATACGAAATCTCCTTGCGTGCCTTGGCCAATGTAGTCGCAAGGCGGCAATGCCGAAGCCGTCATCTGCTGAACAGAGCGTCACTCGTATGAAACGCCGGATGAAAACAGCCGATTGCAGCCGCCGGAAATTGATGCTAGCGGACACTCCGCATGTTCGATCTTGGCTTGATCCGGTTTGACCGACGACGAAAGGGCGCCCGCGCTTAGAAAGCGCTGACTGGCGAACGCTGCCGCTTGCAGCAACCTTTCCTCTTTATCGGACCGCGAAGACCATGAGCCTTGCCGACGTGAAATACCTGCCGGAAACTCCGGCGCATGATCCCGAAATCGAAGCCATCAACGACGAAGCCTTTGGCCCCGGCCGTTTCGTGCTGGCCGCCTACAAGATTCGCGAGACCGGCGGCCACGAGCGCTCGCTATCCTTTGTCGCCATGGATGGCGACATCGTCGTTGCTTCGGTGCGCATGACCCGCATCGCCGCCGGCGCCGGACGCGCGCTGATGCTCGGGCCGCTCGCCGTGCGGCCCGCCTTCAAGAATCTCGGTATCGGCCGCCGGCTCGTGGCGATCGCGCTGGAGGCGGCCGCCAAGGCCGGCGCGCCGGCGGTGATCCTTGTCGGCGACGAGCCTTATTACGGCCCGCTCGGCTTCAGAAAGATCCCCCGCGGCCAGATCTCCATGCCGCGCCCGGTCGACCTCGACCGGCTGCTGTCGCACGAGATCGTGCCCGGTGCCGTGGCGCGGCTCTCCGGCGAGGTCGGCCATGCCAGCCTTGCCAGGATCGCGGAGCAGGCACCAGTGATGGCCTGAGCTCCAGGATCGGTCGCGGCACCGGTCGCGATGGATCCCCATTGGTCAGGTTGCACCATGGCGGCGACCTCCGTAGCATGACCTGGAACAGCACGGAGCATGCAGCATGAACCCGAACGGCCAGATTGCGATCGTAACCGGCGGCGGCTCCGGCCTCGGCGAGGCAACCGCCCGCGCGCTGGCCGACAAGGGCGCGCGCGTCGCCATTTTCGATATCGGCATCGACCGGGCATCGAAGGTGGCGGGCGACATTGGCGGCGCCGCCATCCAGTGCGATGTGAGCAGCGCCGACAGCGGTGCGGCCGCGGTCGCCGAGGTGGAAAAGAGACTTGGGCCAGCGCGCATCCTGGTCAATTGCGCGGGCATTGCCATCGGCGTGAAGACGATCGGCAAGGATGGTCCACATCCGCTCGACCAGTACCGCAAGGTGATCGAGATCAATTTGATCGGCACCTTCAACATGATCCGCCTCGTCGCCGACCGTGCCGCCCAACTCGAACCGCTGCAGGGCGGCGAGCGCGGCGTCATCGTCAACACCGCGTCGGTGGCCGCCTATGATGGCCAGATCGGCCAGGCCGCCTATGCCGCATCCAAGGGCGGCGTCGTCGGCATGACGCTGCCGGTTGCCCGCGACCTGGCGCGCTCCGGCATTCGCGTCTGCACCATCGCGCCCGGCATCTTCAAGACGCCAATGATGGCCGGCATGCCGCAGGAGGTGCAGGATTCGCTCGGCGCGGCCGTGCCCTTCCCGTCCCGCCTCGGCGAGCCGTCCGAATATGCCGCGCTCGCCCTGCATATCGTCGAAAACCAGATGCTCAACGGCGAAACCATCCGCCTCGATGGGGCAATCCGCATGGCGCCGAAATAGACGGCCATGGCGGCCGGCGCAGTGAAGACCGGTCCGCTGGCCGGCCTGAAAGTCATCGAGATGGCTGGGCTCGGCCCGGTGCCGCTGGCGGGGCTGATGCTGTCGGACATGGGCGCCGAGGTGCTGCGCATCGAGCGCACCGGTTCGGACCAACCCCTGCTGCCGCTCTCCGATGCGCACAATCTCGACCGTCACGGCCGCTCCATCCTGCGCGTCGACCTCAAGCAGGCCAAAGGAACGGAACTGCTGCTGCGCCTTGCCGAAAAGGCCGATCTGTTTGTCGAAGGCTTTCGCCCCGGTGTGATGGAGCGGTTTGGTCTCGGCCCGGATGCTGCATTGGCGCGCAATCCGGCGCTGATTTACGGCCGCATGACCGGCTTCGGCCAGGACGGGCCGCTCGCAGGTCGCGCCGGCCACGACATCACCTACCTCGCCTATTCCGGTGTGTTGCATGCCATAGGCCGGGAGGAAGGCCGGCCGGTGCCGCCGCTGAATCTGATCGCCGACAATGGCGGCGGCGCCATGATGCTGATCGCCGGGGTGCTTGCAGCGCTGTTCGAGCGCTCGCGCTCCGGCAAAGGCCAGGTGATCGACGCGGCGATGGTCGAGGGCGCTTCGATGCTGGTGGCCCCCATACACGCCTTCATGTCGGCAGGTCTGTGGAGCGACCGGCGCGGCGCCAACCTGCTCGATTCCGGTGCGCCCTTCTACGACACCTATGAGACGGCGGACGCACGCCACGTTGCGGTCGGCTGCCTTGAGCCGCGCTTCTTCGCCGCATTCGCAAGGCTGCTGCCGCTCGGCGAGGATTTTGTCCGCGGCCAATACGACAAGGCGTTGTGGCCGGACATGCGCGCGGCCATTGCCGACCGGTTCCGGCAGAAGACACGCGACGACTGGGACGCGCTGTTTGCCGCAAGCGATGCCTGCGTGGCGCCGGTTCTGTCGCTGGCCGAAGCCAGGGATCATCCGCACAGCCGGGCGCGTCACGCATTTGTGAAGGCCGGTGCGCTCGAGCGCCCCGCGCCCGCGCCACGCTTCTCGGCCTCGCAGCCGGCGCTTGCCGGCATGTCTGAAGATGACGATCAGCTGCCCCAGACCGTGCTGGCGCGCTTCGGCTTTTCGACAGCCGAGATCAAAGCGCTTGTCAAAGCCGGCATGATTGGCCAATAACTGGATTTAGAAAATCAACTTACCTGGTGAGCATTTTGGACCAGCCGAAGAAGGACGTCATTCGCGCGACGGACGCCGAGGCGATCAGGCTGGCCGCAACGCTGATCCGCAGCGCCCGTTTCGGCGCCCTCGCGGTGATCGAGCCGTCGACCGGCGCACCGCTGGCCTCCAGGGTCGGAGTCGCCACCGACATCGATGGCACGCCTCTGATCCTTGTCTCGGCGCTGTCAGCCCATACCGGCGCCATCCTTGCCGAGCCGCGCTGCTCGCTGCTTGTCGGCGAACCCGGCAAGGGCGATCCGCTGGCGCATCCCAGGATAACGCTGGTCTGCCGGGCGCAGCCGCTGGAACGCGGGTCGAGCGCGCATGCCCGCGCCGAGCGGCGCTATCTCAACCGCAATCCCAAGGCAAAGCTCTATGCCGAGCTCGGCGATTTCTCGATCTTTCGGCTCGAGCCGGAGCGCGCCAGCCTGAATGGCGGCTTCGGCAAGGCCTACCTGCTCGACCGTGCCCATCTCATCACCGAGGGGCCGATCGTCGACGAGCTGGCAGCCAGCGAACAGTCCGGTCTCGACCACATGAATGCCGACCATCTCGACGCCATCGCCGTCTATGCCCATCATTTCGCCAGGGTTGAAGGTGATGGTTGGACCATCACCGGCTTCGATGCCGAGGGCATGGACCTGGCATCGGGCGACACCGTTTGCAGGGTCAATTTTCCGCAGCCATTGAAGAGCGCGCGCGACCTGCGGCCGGTTCTGGTCGACCTGGCCAAAGCCGGTCGTGCGCCAGCTACGCAAGGATAATCGTCATGAATCAAAAGCACGTCTTGAGATTTGGGCGAAATGATCTACGATTCAGGCGACGCTGAATCAGCAGCGTGATCCATAGCTGAATTATAGCAGCCAACGCTATTTGCCCCCATAGCGTTTGGATGAGCAGGAAAACATGGGGCATCGATGGTCTCGACCAAACTAATCGCCAATGCCGAATCGGCGGCGACATTTCTGACCCTTATGGGCAACGAAAAGCGGCTCTTGATCATGAGCTATCTGGCCGACGGTGAAATGTCGGTCGGCGCCATCGCCGAAAAGGTGATGCTCAGCCAGTCCGCTTTGTCGCAACATCTGGCCAAGCTCAGGGCGCTCGATCTTGTCGAGACCCGCCGCGACCGGCAGATGATCTACTATTCCTGCAAGTCCGAAGCCGTGCGCGAACTGTTGCGCATGCTGGACGGCATTTTCGGGATAGGCGACTTGTCCCAAATGGCAACGCGTCTGCGCCGCGCCGGGACTTGACCTGCAGGGCTTGACTGGCGGCTCCGATCGCTCCTTACCTCGCTGACGATTTTTCGCCGGCCGAGGTATTGATGGATCCGATCCAGATCGACGACGCGCGCGATCCGCGGGTCGCCGCCTATCTCGACATCCGCGAGCGCGATCTCACCGGCCGCCATGGCCGGTTCGTTGCCGAAGGCAAGGTGGTGCTGGACGTCCTGCTGTCAGCCGGACGCTTTGCTGCGGAGTCGGTCCTGGTTCTCGAAAACCGCCTGGCCGGGCTCCACGACATACTGCGCAAGGCCCCTGCCGACCTGCCGGTCTACGTTGCGGCAAGCGCCGTCATGGACAGGATCGCCGGCTTCCACATGCATCGCGGTATATTGGCGATCTGCAGCAAGGGCACGCCACAGCCCGCCGAGGCCTTGCTCGACACCTTGCCTGCCGAAGCGTTGATCGTCGTTCTCATCGGCATCGCCAACCATGACAATATCGGATCGATCTTCCGCAATGCCGCCGCCTTCGGCGCCGATGCCGTCTTCGTCGACGCCACCTGTTGCGACCCACTGTATCGCAAGGCGATCCGCGTCTCCGTCGGCGCCGCGTTGAAGGTGCCCTTTGCGTCCTTCGGCGACACTGAAGCTTTCATCGCGAAGCTCGGCGAGTTGGGCTTCGGCCAGGTCGCTTTGTCGCCGCGTGGTGAGGCTGACATTCGCGATGCCGCGCGACCGAAACGACTGGCGCTCTATCTCGGCACCGAAGGCGAGGGCCTCCCGGAGAGCCTGCTTGCCCGCCTGCGGACGGTGCGGATCGCGATGTCGGAAGGGTTCGACAGCCTGAATGTTGCTGCCGCGTCAGCCATTGCGCTGCACCATTTTTCGCCCTGATAGGCGTAGTCAGGCAATTTCAAGCCGGGGCTTGAAACTCAGCTCGGCAAATCTGCCTTCTGCAACGCCCGGACGCGATCGGCGAGGCTGGTGGTTCCTGACCGCGTTTCCTGCGGCGCCGCCAGCGCCTTGGCGATCGGTGAATCCGGTCCTTCGAGCTTGGCCGTCAAATGGACGACCTCAGCCGCCAGATTGTTCATCTGTTCGCGCAAGGCAGAACCGGTATCATTGCCATTGCCGGGGCCATTCCCGGGCTTCGCCGATCCAGAACCGCCAAGCTCCGCCTTCATCCGCTTGTTTTCGCGGGCCAGCGTCGTCAGCCTGGCTTCGAGCCGCTCTCGGTCGCCTTCGAGCTTGGCGAGCGTCTTGTCCATGTCCTCGTTCCTGGCGCGGGCACTGTCTTGCACACCAACCAGGCCAGCAGCCGCGGCGGCTCCCGTAGCCTCGCCCTTCACCCGCTCGCGAAGCCGGGCCAGTTCCTTTTCGCGGCGATCGAGCTTGTCCTCGCGATCGGCGAGCGTGGCGAGCAGGCGCTCGAGCTTTCTGTCGAGCTCGGCGGTTCTTTTCTTTTCGGCCTTCAAGGCATCGCGCGTGGCCTTGCCTTCGGCGACGACTTCCTGATGGCGCTTGTCGGCCTCCTTGCGCTGGCCGCGCAGCACTGAAATGTCGTTGGCGAGTTTTTCCAGCTCGGATTCGCGCGCCACCAGTTCGATCTGACGATTGCTGGAGGAGAAGGACGCGTCGTCGTACATATGCTCGAGCTTTTCCAGCTCGAGCGCGCGCTTTTCCATCATGCGCTCTGTTTGTGCAAGCCTGTCAGACAGCTGTTGTATCTGCTGCTCGCGATGCAGGAGCAATTCGTTTTTTTCCCCGAGCTCCGAAAGCGCCTGCTTCTTGTCCTTGCGCTCGACCGCCAGGCCCTTCAGCGCCTCGCGCCCGCGATTGATTTCGACGAGTTGCTCATTCGCCTGCTCACGCAGCGTCTTGATGCTGATTTCGAGCCGGCGCGTCGTCATGGCGAACTCGGCCCGCAAGCTGTCCTTGTCGGCCTGGATCTCGGCCAGCGTTCGCGGCACCGACGCCTCGACACGCTTGCGTGTCAGCGCGACCGCCCGCCGCCAGATGGCCGGCGCGACCAGCAGCGCCAGAAAGCCTGCGCACAGAAAGCCGAGGGCGAAGAACAGGATCGACTGAACCAAGGTGACTACCCGTTACGGGCGGGCCGCTATCCGGCAACCGCCAAGTCTGGACTTTGCCATGTTCGCATGACGCAAATCCAGCGCTGCGGCAAGGGTTTGCCGCAGCTGCACCGGGTCAGAATCTGTTGATCGGGTCGAAGTGTGGTCGGAATCGCTCAGAAGGGATTCCAGGTCGGCCTCTGCGTCAGCTTCAGATAGCCGAGATTGACGCCAAGCCGCGCGCCGACGCCGGTGCGGATCGGCACCAGCAGCACCCTGTTGTTCTGCAGCACGTTGAAGCCGACGCCGGCCACGACATAGGCCGAACCGGCAACGCCGCCGAACCGATTGTAGAGATTGCTGACGTCGTCGAGGTTATAGACGAGCATCATCACCCGCGATCCCTCGCCGCCGAAATCCCAACCGAGCGAAGGCCCTTGCCAGAACACCTTATGGTCGCCGGCATTCTTGGTGTAGAGCGTACCTTCGCCATAGGTCAGGCCGCCAATCAGCGCGCCGGATCCCTCTTCGCCGAGCAGATAGCCATTGGGCAGGCCGTAGGAGGCAAAAATCTTCTCGACGACGGTGGCGAGACCGCCCGACGTCGCGCCGAAGAACTTGTGACCGGAATCGACGATCTCCTGAGCGGTGTATTCCTGTGCCCGCGACGCAGAGGTTGAGAAAGCGAGAGCGCCCATGAGGGCAATCGCCATGAAGAAGACGCGGACAAACGTCCGGTCGTAAAATCGGGAAACCATGCTTCCAATCTCCGTCAGGGAGCACTTTCGCCGACGCCTCGCACCCCGTCCGGCTCTTTAGGCGGCCGTTAAGGATGACTGTTACGGGCAAACTATGCCGTAATCCTTTTTCAACCATTAACCTCCCACATGAACATGGCGGTTCGAAGGCTGTTTCTGACGGTCTGCGCGGGCTCCCATCCTGTGCAAAGATGCCGTTTTTCTCACAAGAATTGTGGATTGTTGCTGCACGCTCGGGCGCTGTGTATTCAGAATGCCTGGGGGGAGAGAGCGTGATTCGGGTGGTGAGCGTGGCTGTCGGCCGCGCGGCCACCAGGATGTGAATTTTAGCAGGGATTTTTCGCCGATGGCTGAGCTTTTCTCTCTCTCCGCACCCGATCTCGCAGCCTTGTTGTGCAGCCGAGTCTGCCACGACATCATTTCGCCGGTCGGCGCCATCAACAACGGCCTTGAACTCCTGGACGAGGGCGGCGCCGACGAAGACGCCATGAAACTGATCCGGCAGAGCGCCAGAAACGCTTCGGCCCGCCTGCAATTCGCCCGCATCGCCTTCGGTGCCGCCGGTTCGGCGGGCATGATGATCGACACCGGCGATGCCGAGTCCGTCGCCATCGCCTTCCTGAAGAACGAGAAGCCGGAATTGATCTGGAACGGGGTTCGCGCCCTGCTGCCCAAGAACAAGGTCAAGCTGCTGCTCAATTTGCTGCTCGTCGCCAATGCCGCCATCCCGCGCGGTGGCAGATTGGTGGTCACGCTGGAAAACCTCGACACCGAGCCGCGCTTTGCGCTTGCCGCAAGCGGCCCGATGCTGCGCGTGCCGCCGAAATTCCTCGAGCTCCATTCCGGCAACAAGCCCGAGGAGCCTATCGACGCCCATACCGTCCAGCCCTACTACACGCTGCTGCTGGCGCGTGAGGCCAACATGACGATCTCGATTCACGCGACCGCCGAAGAGATCGTGCTGTCCGCGGCCTGAGCGAAGCCGCTCGGCAGGACGTCCGAGCATCAAGAACAATCAAGTATCTTTTCCCGCTGATATTTGCGGCAATTCAGAACAGGCAAGTTTCATTGCCGGCAACGCCCCTGCAGAATGGGGCTGCAAACGACATGTTTGTAAAAACTTTACCTAACGGCTTTTCTGCTTCTTTACCAGATCGGCCTAGTGTGCATCCCGATACCCGGATGCCGCCGGTTCGCCCCATGGCAAAGAGGACCCGGAAATGAAGCGCTGCATGTTTGTCGACGATTCGAGCGTCATCAGGAAGGTTGCAAAACGGATTCTTGGCGGCTCCGACATGGTGGTGATCGAAGCGGCAACTGGACTTGATGCTGTCGAGATGTGCGCTGCCGAGATGCCTGATGTGATTGTCGTCGACGGCGCCCTGCCGGACATGCAAGCCGTCGACGTCATTCGCCAGGTCCGCGCCATGGAGAGCACGATCAAACCGCAGATTCTGATCTCGCTGGTCGAGGTCGATGTTGCCTCGATCATGAAGGCAAAGCGCGCCGGCGCCCAGGGTTATCTGTTGAAGCCGTTCAACCGGCCGCAACTGCTCGAACGTTTTCGTACCTTGAAGGTTGCCGCCTGATTCGGCTCGTTTTCGGCCAAAAAGGACAGCAAAAAACCCGGCCTGAGCCGGGTTTTTTGCATTGGTTCAATCGGATGGTGTTCGCTCAGGCGCTGACGCGGATGTCTTCCGGCTCGCGCAGCACATAGCCGCGACCCCAGACCGTCTCGATGTAGTTCTGGCCACCGGATGCTGCGTCGAGCTTCTTGCGCAGCTTGCAAATGAAGACGTCGATGATCTTCAGTTCCGGTTCGTCCATGCCACCATAAAGGTGGTTGAGGAACATTTCCTTGGTCAGCGTGGTGCCCTTGCGCAGCGAGAGCAACTCCAGCATCTGGTATTCCTTGCCGGTCAGATGCACGCGCTGGCCGCCGACTTCGACGGTCTTGGCGTCGAGATTGACCACCAGGTCGCCGGTGGTGATGACCGACTGGGCATGGCCCTTGGAACGGCGCACAATGGCATGAATGCGGGCGACCAGCTCGTCCTTGTGGAACGGCTTGGTCATATAGTCGTCGGCGCCGAAGCCCAGGCCGCGCACCTTGTCCTCTATACCGGCCATGCCGGACAGGATCAGGATCGGCGTCTTCACCTTGGACAGGCGAAGTGTCCGCAAGACTTCGTAGCCGGACATATCGGGAAGGTTGAGGTCGAGAAGAATGATATCGTAATCATAAAGTTTACCGAGATCGACACCTTCTTCGCCGAGGTCGGTCGTGTAAACATTAAAACTTTCAGATTTGAGCATCAGCTCGATGCTCTGAGCGGTTGCACTGTCGTCTTCTATCAGCAGAACGCGCATTTCATTCCCCTTTTCTGCCGCCGGACCATGTCACGACCCATCCGGGACCGGAGCAGTGATTGCCTGAACAGAGGCTGCCATCGAATGGTTAACAAAACCTAATTCCGCACCAAAGACGGTACCAGATTTTTTAACCCCTTTCTACACCCTCTTGAATCTAATGATGAATCACAGAACCAAATCGCTAATGCAACACATTAATAAGTCGGACTAAGTGACTCAAGGGACTCGCTGGCCGGCTTCCGTATCGGGAGCCGGAATTTTTACCCGGCCTTAAGTCCTCGCCCTTATGATTAACAATGCGCGTAAACGAATGGTTACCGCCGGCAAAAAACTTTAGGGATTTGTTTCCCATAGTTCGGGGAATGCCGGTGGATACGGGCGGCGCCAGGCCCTGGCGGGCGGATTGGACGATATGTGCAGGTGTGCGTTTCCGGGAGTACCGAATCATGAAGTCACGTGAAAACCTCGTTCGGCTGAAGCAATTTCAGGTGAATGAGAAGCGGCGGCAGCTGCTGCAGCTCGACATGATGATCGCCGAGTTCGAGCGCATGGCCGTTGAACTGGAGCTTCAGATCACCGCCGAGGAGAAGAAGGCCGGCATCACCGACATCAATCATTTTGCCTATCCGACCTTCGCCAAGGCGGCGCGTCTGCGCCGTGATAACCTCAGAAACTCTCAAAGCGACCTCGCCCAGCAGCGAAGCGCTGCCGAATCATTACTCGGCGAAGCTGAAGCGGAGCTTTCCAAGGCCGAGATGCTGGAATCGCGCGACACCAAGATCCGCGACGCGGAACTCGGCGGTCGCAGCGCCATGATCGGCTGACGGCAGGGTTTTAACCCGACCGGCGCCGCCTGACGCCGCGCTTTGCTTTGCGTGTAGCGCGCCAAAAGGCTCCGGCGCTGCTGATCCGGCCCGTAAGGCGGCCGCAGCTTCAGGCCCGTGCCAAATCCCTGTCCAGGTTCGCCGCTGCCCTCGCCCGCGCTTGCTTGATGTCAGGCACATGCTCTTCCGACCAGGACCGTATCTGGGTGAGCAGCCCCGCCAGGTTCTGGCCAAGTTCGGTCAATTCATATTCGACCCGCGGCGGGATCACCGGAAAGATTTCGCGCCGCACAAGCCCGTCGCGCTCGAGGACGCGCAGCGTCTGCGTCAGCATTTTAGGCGTGATGCCTTCGAGCTTACGCGCCAGTTCGCCGTTGCGCATCCGGCCACGGCGCAGCGCACAAACCGTCAGATAGACCCATTTGCTGGCCAGCATCTCGAGCACGGCGTGCGAAGGACACGTCCGCTGGAAGGCGTCATAGCCGGAGCCGCAATCATTATCACTATCCATTAGGTGCCTATATATGGAAAAGGTACATACTGGACAAGGGAATATTACTATCCAAATGATAGTGGCACAGAAACCCCAGCAGGAGCCTCCCATGCGTGCCGTTGTCCAGAATTCAGTCGGCGGACCCGACGTCCTCGTCATCGCCGATCGCCCCGCGCCCTCGCCCAAGTCAGGCGAAGTGCTCGTGCGCGTGCATGCCGCCGGCATCAATCCGGTCGATGGCTCGGTGCGCGCCGGTTACTATCCTTTGCTGGGCGAACCGCCCTTCACTTTGGGCTGGGATATTTCAGGCACGGTCGAGGCGGTGGGCCCAGGCGTCGATGGCGGCCTCAAGGTCGGTGACGCCGTGTTCGGCATGCCGCATTTTCCCAAGCAGGCCGCAGCCTATGCGGAACTCGCTGTCACCCCGGCTGATGAAATCGCACCGAAGCCGCAAGGCATCGATCACTTTCATGCAGGCGCGCTGCCGCTGGCCGGCCTGACCGCCTGGCAAGGCCTTGTCCGCCATGGCGGCCTGAAGCGCGGCCAGCGCGTGCTGATCCATGCCGCGGCCGGCGGCGTCGGGCATCTGGCGGTGCAGATCGCCAAGGCGCACGGCGCTTATGTCATCGCCACCGCCAGCCCGAAGAAACTCGATTTCGTCCGCTCGCTCGGCGCCGATGAAGTGGTCGACTACACCAAGCGAGATTTCACCGCCGAGGTCAGCGACGTCGACCTGGTGCTGGAGCCGATGGGCGGCGGCCATGCCGACCAATCGCTGACAGTCCTGAAGGACGGTGGCGCCCTGGTGTCGCTGCTCAATGTCCACGACACCACCCGAGCCAAGGCTGCTGCGCGTGGGATCCGCGTCGAGCGCATGTCCGTCGTGCCCGACCGTGAAGGCCTCGTCGAACTTGCCAAACTGGTCGATGCGGGAAAGCTTGCGGTCCATGTGGCAAAGGCGTTTCCGCTCGAACAGGCGGGCGCCGCGCACGCTTTTCTCGCCACTAGGCCGATCGGCAAGGTGGTGCTGACGGTCTGAAGCAGGCATTACCGACAGGCAAAAGGGCGCGGTTACCGCGCCCTTTTCTGTTGTGGTCCTGGCTCTAGTGCCGGTATTGCTGGATGCGCGTCGTGCGCAGCCCGGCAAGGCCGTATTCGTCGATCGACGCTTGCCAGGACAGGAATTCCTCGGTGGTCAGCTTGTAGCGCTGGCATGCCTCGTCGAGGCTCAAAAGCCCGCCGCGCACCGCAGCAACCACTTCCGCCTTGCGCCGGATAACCCAGCGACGTGTATTCGTCGGCGGAAGATCGGCAATCGTAAGAGGGCTGCCGTCAGGCCCAATAACATATTTGACTCGCGGTCTAACAAGATCGGTCATCGTACTCTCTACTAAAAACTCAAAGACCCAATCCCCACCACATTACCGCCACAGCTTTAAAAATTGCCTAAGCGAACCCTAATGAGTAGGTAAGGATCATGAACGCCGCGTTAGTCTTTTCGTCGGCATTTGAGGCAACGGCGGGCAGACGCGCAATTTTCCCGCAAAATCGGCACCGCCGCAAAGCTGGCGCCGCTGGTGTGGTTGACCTATATTCGCGCCACTGCCATTGAAGCGCCGCAGAACGAAAGAACCATGAACAGCCTCGACCTTCCCGCCAGCCCGCAAAACACCCGCATCGTCGTCGCCATGTCGGGCGGTGTGGATTCGTCTGTCGTTGCAGGCCTTTTGAAGCGCGAAGGCTATGATGTCGTCGGCGTGACGCTGCAGCTCTACGACCATGGCGCGGCAACGCACCGGGCCGGGTCGTGCTGCGCCGGCCAGGACATTGACGATGCCCGCCGCGTTTCCGAGACACTGGGCATTCCGCATTACGTGCTCGACTATGAGGAGCGCTTCCGCAAGGCGGTCATCGACCCGTTTGCCGAGAGCTACGTTGCCGGCGAAACGCCCATTCCGTGCGTCTCTTGCAATCAGACGGTGAAGTTCGCCGACCTTTTGGCCACCGCCAAGGACCTTGGCGCCGATGCGCTCGCCACCGGCCATTATATCCGCTCCGGGGCCAATGGCGCCCACCGCGCGCTGTTCCGGCCCGTCGATGCCGACCGCGACCAGAGCTATTTCCTGTTTGCCACCACGCAGGCGCAGATCGACTATCTGCGCTTTCCGCTGGGTGGGCTGTCCAAGCCTGCGGTGCGGGCCATCGCCGAAGAAATGGGGCTGACCGTTGCCGCCAAGCAGGACAGTCAGGACATCTGCTTCGTGCCGCAGGGCAAATATTCCGACATCATCGCCAAGCTGAAGCCAGCTGCCGCCAACCCAGGCGACATCGTCCATATCGACGGCCGCGTGCTCGGTCGCCATGACGGCATCCTGCGCTATACGATCGGCCAGCGCCGCGGCATCGGCATCGCCTCGGGCGAGCCGCTTTACGTCGTCCATCTCGACGCCGACCGGGCCCGTGTCATCGTCGGCCCGCGCGAGGCGCTGGAGACCCACAAGATCTATCTGCGCAACATGAACTGGCTGGGCGATCGCGCGCTGTCCGACATTCCGGCCGCCGGCATGGAGCTGTTCGCCAAGGTGCGCTCGACGCGGCCGCCGCGCCCGGCCGTGCTGCATCACCGCGCCGGCAGCACCTTTGTCGAACTGGTCGACGGCGAGTCCGGCATCGCGCCCGGACAGGCCTGCGTGCTCTATTCCGACGACGGCAACGAAGCCCGCGTCTTCGGCGGCGGCTTCATCGAGCGCTCCGAGCGCGGCGCCGAGGCCGAAGCCATGCTCAGCCGGCTCGCAGCCAGGCCGGCGCAGATTCCCGCAGAGTAAACACTACCCTCTCGGAGACAGTTTTAGTTTCGATCTGCCTTAAGGGCAGAGTTTCGAAACGGTCTCAGGACTTTGTGTGCGTGACTGTACCCGCCGTCAGGATGCGCAGCACCCTGATGGCTTCCTCGCCGCTGGTGCGCGGCTCGGCCCGCGTCTCGATACACTGGATAAAGTGCTCGAGCTCGCGCGTCAGCGGCATCCCCTGGCCGACCGCGACATAGGACGGCTCGTTGGTGGTGAAGGCCCACTGGCCGCTGTCCTGCCACACCGCGTGGCGGTAGACGGCCAGCTTGCGCTCCCAGGGCTCGACATCGTCGAACACCGCCATTGCCTTGGTGCCGACCACGGTCAGCCGCCGCTCGCGATAGGGATTGAGCCGCGAGGTGAAGAGATGGCTGCGCAGCCCGTTGGGAAAACGCATGTGCAGATGCGCGAAATCGCTGAGATTGTCGAGGAGTGCCGCCCCCTCGCCCCTGACCTCGATCGGCTCGGTGCCGGTGATGGCCAGGATCATCGACAGATCGTGCGGCGCCAGGTCCCACAGTGCGTCGTTCTCGGTGTGGAATTTGCCGAGGCCGAGCCGGTGCGAGTGGATGTAGCGGACCTCGCCGAGCTCGCCATTGTCGATCAGCGCCTTCAGCGTCTCGAAGGCGGGATGGAAGCGCAAGACATGGCCGACCATGAACACGCGGCCATTGTCCCTGGCCGCCTGCACGGCGCGCTCGGCGTCGGGCACGGTCAACGCAATCGGCTTTTCCACCAGCACGTCCTTGCCGGCCTCAGCGGCGCGCACGGCAAGATCGGCATGGAACTGCGGCGGCAGCGCCATGACGATGGCGTCGATATCATCACGCACGAACAGCTGGTCGGGCTCGATCGCCAAGCAGTCCTGCTCGCTGGCAAAGCCTTCGGCCCGCGCCCGATTGGCATCGGAAACCGCATGCAGCGCGCCGAGCGCCTTGAGGGTGCGGATGTGGTTGCTGCCCCAGTATCCGCAACCGAGGACTGCAATGCGCGGCTTCATCAGCTTCAAACTCTAATTTCTTGGCCGAGACATAGCGGCGTGCCCCGTCGAACTCAACCCCGGTGGCTTACCGGAGATGCCAGCCCGGCAAAGCTTTTACCGGCGACAATATGCCGGCGCCCCTCGCGCATCGATGCTTGACAGGCTCGCCCTCCCAACCTTATATCCGCGCGACCTTGGCGAACGCCTCGAAATGCCTTTCGATTTAAGGCGGATTTCGGGCCTTTCGCCGCCCTGGCGGGGTAGCTCAGTTGGTTAGAGCACGGGAATCATAATCCTGGGGTCGGGGGTTCAAGTCCCTCTCCCGCTACCAGCCTACCTAAGCTGTTGAAATCACAGTAAAAACGCCGACCTATGGTAGGCGCCCTGTCCGAAAAAATCTTCAATGATTTTCAGGACCTAGCCTGCTACCATTGTGACGCCAACGAACGTGTTGCAACGCTTCGCAGACGACAAACTGCGCCTCGAGAGACGTGATTTGCGGGAATTGAAGTCTGCACCTGCGGACCCATTCGGTCCCAATTCCGAGGCGCAGTCGACGCGGATTTTCGAATGGCGCGCCCATGTCGCACGCCAGCCCTCAACGCTCGGCGGCTTATGCCCAAGTTATCCAGCTAAATTAAGCAGTCTCATCGGGCGGGCGCTCTGGATTCGCCGACGCCAATCCGCGTGAGCGTACGCGGATCGTCTGACAGATACGATCAGCGAGAGAAGCGAGCGCGCCCTGCACAGTGCGTGCCCCAAGAACGGATTGGAGGGTAACGGCCTGTGTTGCAAACCTATGTTTGAAGGCCTCTCCGCCACAGAGGAAATCGACCAATCCTAAGCCGTGATCAAACGACCACTGTATATACTCCGTAATCAGGACCGCACCCGGCGACGCTCGGCTAAAGTCAGGGTCGTAGGTGGTAACGAATGCCATCATGACGTTGTGCTGGACGATGTTGATGGAAACCGCGACCATCGCACCATTGCATTCAAGTACGAAAATGCGCAGCACACCGGCGCGTGACAGCGCGTCCACCAGGGCGGCAAGAACCGGCTCGCCCTCTTCGAAAAGGTCGGATTCACGCGTGTGCTTTTCCAGCCATCTGCGCTTCAGCGCCGACAGTCGCTCCAGCAATGGCTGCAGCGGCTCGTCGGCCGACAGGAGGCGGAATTTCACTTCGCCTGTTTCTTCCAGTATCTTGATGCCGCGCCGATAGTTCTGGCGCATCTTTTTCGGCTGGTCCGCCAGCCATGCTGCTCCGCTGGCCCACTGTCCAGCGACGCGATAACTGACTTCCTCCCGGTGATTGGCGCGAAGCTTGACGCCGCTGGAAGAGCCCGGTGTAAAAATCCTGCGGGCTGCCGCATCCGGCGACAGACGATTGATAAAAGCAAGATCGAAGCCACCCGCCGAACAGATCCGGTTCCAGAGGTTCTGGAGGGCCGATAGGGAGCATTCCGGCGCGACAAGAATATCACCATAGTCCGTATAGCTATTGGCGGCCCATTCGAGGAGCCGAAGTCCTTTTCGTCTGCCGATCGCCAGGGGAATGACAGCGACCAGCCTGTCATCGCTCCATACCAGGCCGATCCGCAGCGAGCGCCGGTCGCGGTCACGCACGGTGCTCCACCATGCCGAAACCCAGGCATGGCTCTGAAAGATCAGTGCATGGGTACGATGCCATAGGTCTACCCATTCGGCTTCGATGGCGGCCAGGCGATCCGTCGAACTGACGATTTCCAGTCGCTCCGCACCAACAGCGTCAATCGAAGCCATTTTGTTCATGGTTGGAGACGGTCCTGCGGCTGCGCGACATCGATGCGCTTTTGAAAAAGTCGCATGATATGGTTTGCCATTTTCTTGAGCGGCAGCACGTAAAGTCCGAAAAGCGACTGATAGTCGCGTACGTCGCGATCTATCAGTCCAAACTTGAGGTCTTCGTCCGGATCCGGGATGAACTGCGTTCCGAATATGCGATCCCAGAATGAAAAAAGCAGCCCGAAATTCTTGTCGTAGTGGCGAGGGTCGACACTGTGATGCACCTGGTGCCAGTGCGGACACAAGATGACGCCGTTCAACCGGCCGAAGGAAATCTTCAGATGCGTGTGGCGAACAAAGTCCATCATGAGAATGTTGCGAATGACATAGACGTTGATGCCAAATATGGCGATCTCGACCGGATCAAGCGCAATCAGGCTCCACAAGCCGAAACTGATCCCCGGTATGACGCCGTCCCAGATCCGGTTCATCAGATCGTCCAGGGGGTGAACCCGGTCCTTGGTGATCCCAACCATCACTTCGGCCGAATGATGCACCTTGTGCAATTCCCACAGGAACGGGAAACGGTGCTGGGCAACGTGATATAGGTAGTAGGAGATATCGTAAGCAACGAGCATGGTTGCGGTGAAGAGGATGATCGTCACTGGGCCGGCGGGGCCGGGTATCAGCGGTTGCGAGATGCTGAAGAGCCAGCCGACTGCCTGGTTTGTTGCATATCCCGTGGCGGCAACGAAGGTGACACCGGCGGGAATGAGCAGGAAGGGCATCACCAGCCTTTTCGTGATCCAGAACAATGCGTCCGCTCGCGCCGATGGGTGCATGATGACTTCCGCGGGAAAGGCGAAGTCGAAAAAGTCCCGGAAGGATTTCTGTTCGACCGTTCGCCAGTAGGCGACCACCGCGCTCCCCAGCGCCGTGAGCAACAGGAGACCGAGTGTCAGCAGATCGATGTGTGAGAGTTTTTCCACGATCACTCTGGCGAATTCCGAAAACATCGATGCAGTGGCTCCTAGGTGGTGAAATGGTGATCCGGCTCGTCGCGAAGCACATATTGCCAGGCCTATCATATGCTGCCCGGAACTGTGTATCGGGATGCGACTGGCAGAACAATCATGGCCAAATTAGCAGATCAACGGTGTCAAAACCGCTAAATATCTGAACGTAATTAATGTCGAACGCTGCGCCTGCAACCTGCCCGTTATCGGGTCTGCGGCGGACTTGGCGCGAGCCGGATGACTACTCCCTTTTCGCCTACTTGGCCACGCCATGCGAGGCGTTCGGCTGGCTGCCTTGCACCAAAACGCGGCGAAACCCAGCCGCCCTGGCCCGGTGTGTCGCCGCCGGAACGGATGTGGATCGCTGCGTCTGGAAAGTGGATAGTCATCAAAGGTTCAGCGCCGCGCAATATCGTGACAATGTTTCCATCCCTGTTGGCGTGGAGGTCGGCGGCGAGTTGGAAGACGATCTCAGCGACGCGGCTGCCGCCGAGCAGTTGGTCGGTCACGAGGATGCCGTCGCCATCGCGTGTCACGGCGCGTTGATGCACAACGCCGAAGCGGCCTTTGTACCCGTCATGTCGGGCACACAGCCTCCAGTGCGGCCCCGGCTCGCTCTCCACCAATGTCGCAACCGCCTTGTGCGACCAGTTGAACGCCCCGGAGATGATGCTTTGGCTTTTACCCTCTAGGTTCAGCGTGTTGTGCGCCGGCGTCGAGCGGAACCAGTCGCGCCAGCCTCCCCCCGAACCATAGAGCCATGTGCCGGGGTCGACCAGCACCGGATCGCCGTCAATGCACAGGGTGAGCGACAGCGCGTCGGCATGACCGTGCGCCGCTATCGAAAGGTAGCCCAGCGGGCCATGGTCGTATGTCAGATGGACGTTGCGACCATTCATCTCGCCGCGCCAGACGGAGAGCCCGCCTTGCGTGAATGTATGCAATCCATTCGGCACCGGCGCCGGCCGCGGTGGCGCGCCGAAGAAAAGCGCACGAAAATCGCCAGGCTCCGGTGCGCTGCCCGCCATCCGTAGAAAACCACGGATGGCGGCCGCGACCGATCCGACATAATCGGTTTCGCCCCCCAGCGTGATCACGCGGCCTTCATCATTGTCGCCGAAGCCGCTGGCTTTCGGCGGGAGCCAGCCTGCGAAATTGGCGAAAGCGGCCAAACGCGCTTCGACGGGCTGGGGAAAAGGCAGTCCGGCCTGGCGCGCCGCCGCAGCGCACAGCAGGAAAAGCTCGGCACTGAAGGCGGCGTAGGTCGGGGTCTGCTCGGCCCCGGCGCCATCGGCCAGGATCTGTTTGAGCACCTCAGCCAGGAGCGACTCGCGAGCCACCTCGGCCCCGAAAGCCAGACCGATCAGATATTCGCCAGCCAGTTCCGCGACGAGATGGTTGTTGGCGGACGAAAAACGGGAGGGAAACCGCGGCAGCCAATAGGCGCTTGCCGCCAGTATTTCACCGACTTTTTCTCGCGTCGCCGCGCCAAGCCGCTCGCCGACGAGGTCGAGCGTGACAATCAGGCTGATGGCTCGTAGCGCGACCTCGATGCCCGAGGCCCAGCCAACGCCCCGAAATGGTGGGTTGGCGAAATGCCAGCTCTCGATCGCCGCCTCGATCGCCGCACGGGATTGATCATCGCCGGTGAGAAGCAGATGGGCAGCCAGTGGCGGCAGTTGCTGCAGCCGGTTGATTTCCCAAACATATTTTACATCGCCACGGCCGGTGGCATGGCGAAAATCGATATCGAAAGTATGGGTCTTGGGGCCCGGCCAAAGCCGGCCGGTCACCGGATCAAGGCGCCAGAGCTCGGGTGGAAAGAGAGTATAGGGGTCTCGCTGTGGCCAGGTCTGCCCAAGTGCTGAAAACTGGCCTCGAAGAGTGTTTTGCGCAGCCGCCTCGATAGCTTGCCGCTGGGCTGGTGTCGCAGCGGCCGGCACAGCATTCCGCAATCCGTGCAGCACCGGGTGCAACTGCGGCGACGCATAGCGCTGCCAGCCGTTGTCGCGGCGGCGCGAAACGGTCCTCCGGCGCTGCTCGTCCAACCGATGCAATATCTCGGCCAACTCCATGCTGCGCAATCGGTTGAAATACCACCCGACCCTCATCCGCGCTCCGCCAAGATTTTGATCCTCATACACCATCCCGTCGAAAAAGCGTGTGGCGGCATCCTCTTTTCCGTTCCCGCGGTTAATATCTTCGGCCATGACGGAGTTTTGCGATGAGAAAAGTTGTCTACGTCATAGCGTGCGCACTTGGCATGGCTATGTCAGCCGAGGCGGCGCCGATCCCGCTTGAGCGCGGCGTCGGCGTCCATGAATGGCTCAACTGGTCGCCGGTGGAGAAAGATGGTTCCTACAAATGGCCGCCCTATCGCAGCGAGAAGGAATGGCTTGCGGGCGGCAGGCCGCTCACCGATTGGCCGGACGGCGACCAGTTTGATCGCATTCGATCCATGGGCTTCGACTTTGTCCGGCTGAGTGTCGACCCTGGCCCTCTGCTTGCCAGCGAGGGCGCCAAACGACAACAGGCGCTGGACATGCTTGCCGCTGCGGTGCAGCGGGTCGTTTCAAGCGGGCTCAAGGTGGTTTTCGATCTGCATGGCGTCAGCCAGGTTCCGGCCTACAGCATGGAAATGATCTATGGCGGGGCCGACAGCGAGGGTGTTGCCCGCTATCGCAAAATGGTAGTGGCGGTGGCTGCCATGCTGATCAAAATTGGCGCCGACAAGGTCGCCCTCGAGCCCTATAACGAGCCCGCCTACTACCCGTGCGATTCAAGCGGCAGCGATGACTGGCAGCGGATCATGGCAGGCACGGTTCGCGATATTCGCGCCGTCAGCGGCGAACTCACCATCGTCGCGACCGGCGCCTGCGGCGGGAGCATCGCGGGACTGGTCAACCTGGACCCCAACTTCGACGACCCCAACGTCTATTACAGCTTCCACATGTATGATCCGCACAGCTTCACGCACCAGCGGGCCGATGACAAGAACGCTTTCTCCTCCGGCCTTCCCTGGCCTGCCGACGCCAGCACGCCCGAAGTGGTCGCCGAAACCCTCAAGGCGCAGATGGACGCCGCCGGCTTGAGCCAGATCGAAGAGGTGATGAACATGGCCTCGGCGCGTGAAACGATCGCCCGATACTTTGAGCAGAATTGGGGGCAGAGCCAGCTCGAAGCGGGTTTCCGTCAGGCGGTCGACTGGGCTGAAGCCCATGGCATAGCGAGCCGACGCCTGTTCGTGGGCGAATTCGGCGTTATCTTGATGTCTGCGGATGGCCGCATGGGAGCTTTCGATGCTGATCGCCTGCGCTATCTCATGGCAGTGCGCAGAGAGGCGGAACGCTTCGCGATGCCGTGGTCGGCCTGGGAATTCTCCAATCCTTACGGAATGAGTGTTATCCAACCCAAGGGGCCTGCGATCCCGGACCGGGAGATGTTGCGGGCACTGGGCCTGCCATAACTCGTCATCGCGTCAGGATCGGCTCGAGCGGTCTGCGTGGTTGCTGGCGATCAATCGCGTGAAACCCAAGGACTGTCGTCTCCAGTTGCAGCCGAGAGAGCCTGATCGAACCAAATCAGGCTCAGTTTTAAAATCACTCCACCGAGCAGCTATTTAATATATTCGCTGTAGATTGGTGTCCTCAATCATACGCAAACAAGGGAAAGAGGACCAAGGGAAAGAATGTGCGGAATTGCCGGCTGGATTGGGCGCAGGGTCGAGAAGCCACAAGATCGGGTCGCCGGGATGTCGAATGCCTTGCAGCATCGTGGTCCCGATGCCGAAGGCATCGAACTCTTGGACCTGAATACAGGCGAGGACCAGTTGGCATTGGTGCATCGCCGCCTGGCGATTATTGACTTAAACGCCGATTCAAATCAGCCGATGCAGACCGAGGACGGACGGCTCCGGATTATTTTCAACGGCGAAATATACAACTACATCGAGCTGCGTGAGGAGTTGATCGGTCTCGGTCACCGTTTTCGCACACGCTCCGACACGGAAGTGCTGCTCAGGGCTTATGACCAGTGGCGCCTGGCCATGTTCGACCGGTTGAGCGGGATGTTCGCTTTTGCGCTGTGGGACGCTCAACGGCGCGAATTGATCCTCGCCCGCGACCCCTTTGGAAAAAAACCCCTTTACCTCATGCAAGGCAGAAATTTGCTGTCGTTTGCCTCGGAGATCAGCGCGTTGTTGTCTGCGCAGCCAGATGGCCAGCAGCTCGATCTGGATGGAGTGCGCGAGTATCTGACCTGGCGGTACGTGCCTGGACCGCGGACGCTTTTTAAACAGATCCGCAAGCTCAACCCGGGAAGCTACGCTGTGTGGTCGCAAGGGGAAGTAACGGAAACGCGCTATTATGCGCCCCCGGATCAGACCGATCTGACAGCGGATATCGATCCAGGAACCGCCAAGCGACGATTTCTGGAATTGCTCGACCGTTCTGTCGAGATCAGGATGCGCAGTGATGCGCCGTTTGGCGCCTTTCTGTCCGGGGGGCTCGACTCGTCGGCAATCGTTGCCCTGATGACCAGGCACAGCGACAACCCCATTCGTACGTTTTCGGTCGGTTTCAGCGAACAGGCTTACAGCGAGCTTCCATTCGCCCGGCGCGTCGCCGATCATTTCAAGACCGATCATTGCGAAATCGTCATCCAGGCGGATGACCTGATGAATCATCTGCCCAAGATGGTCCGCCATCGGGGGGCACCTGTTTCACAAAGTACGGACATTCCAATTTACCTGATGTCGGTTCGAGCCTCGCGGGACGTCAAGATGGTGCTTACGGGCGAAGGGGCGGACGAGATTCTCGGCGGCTACCCCAAACATCGCGCAG
This sequence comes from Mesorhizobium sp. M0514, assembly GCF_040321145.1. Classification (NCBI taxonomy): domain Bacteria; kingdom Pseudomonadati; phylum Pseudomonadota; class Alphaproteobacteria; order Hyphomicrobiales; family Phyllobacteriaceae; genus Mesorhizobium; species Mesorhizobium sp. M0514. Next base: position 73,842 of record NZ_JAMYQZ010000003.1, on the reverse strand, counting down.
AGTCTCTGGCGGGTGTCTACCGGTCACTTGTTCCAGCGTCGCTTCACAACAATCTCCTCGCCCCTTTGATGCGCGCATTGCCCGGCGCATCGGCCAAGTTCGACATATTTGCCCGAAGCGCGGGTGAACGGGACTTTGCCACCCGGATGATCTCCTGGTTTGGAGCCATGACGGCGCGGGAACGCGATTCGCTCCTCGGTGGATTGGCCACTTGCGGCCATGACCGCAATGATTTCCCGTTCTCTTCGAGTGTGACGGAATCTCATCTGCGCCGTGTGTTGTTTTTTGATCAGACATCGTGGTTGCCCGACAACCTCTTGGAACGGGGCGACCGAGTGATGATGGCCGGTTCAATCGAGGGGCGAATGCCATTCCTCGATCGCGATCTGGTTTCCTTCGTCAGCCAACTGCCCGATCGTTACAGGCTGGGCCTCCTGCACAGCAAACAGATCCTGCGCGACTGCATGGCCGGCATGGTTCCCGACGAGGTCCTCAACCGCCCAAAGATCGGCTTCAAGGTGCCCGTCGCCGAATGGTTCCGCGGGCCGATGAGCGATTATGTACGGGACCATCTGTGTTCGTCCCATTCGGTCATCCGTAGCTATTTGAGCGCCAAGAAGCTGGACCAGATTGTCAGGGAGCACGCCGAGCGCGCCGCGGACCACGAAAAACTGATATGGGCGCTTTTGAACCTGGAGATATTCCACCGCGAATTCGCGCTTGGCCCGCCGCAGTGACGACAATGAAGGACAGCGTCAGCGCTTGACCGATCGCGCCTCGGACGCGACCGATCTCCAGACATCGCAGATCGCGTCGACAAACGGTGCAAGCTCAAGCCTTTCCCGGTGCACCGCCATGGCGGCGGCGCCAAGCCGCGCGCGCAGCGCCGTATCCTCGACCAGCCGAGTTAACGCCTCGGTCAACGCCGCCACATCGCCGGGCGGCACCAACAGACCGGATTGTTCATGGGTGATGATGTCCTCGACCGCGCCCACCGGGGTGGCCACGACAGCCAGGCCGGCCGCCATGCCTTCGATCACCGACATTGGCAGATTTTCGGCGAACGAGGGGAGCACCAGAATATCGGCCGAAGCGATCAGTGATGCGACCTCGTCAGGTCCCACCCAGCCCGGAAAAGCAACACGGTCGGCAATCCCTAGAGCGACCGACCTCGCTCGTGCCGGCTCGACCTCACCATCGCCGGCGATCGTGGCACGCCAACCCCTGAGATGTTTCATCCGCTCCAGCGCCTCGCCCAACTGCGGCACGCCCTTTCGCTCGCCGATGCGGCCGAGGAACAGGATGTGCACGTGATCGCCTCCGCCGACATGCGCCAGGGAAGGAACTGCCGTGGCGTTGGGAACGATGACAATATTGCCGCCACTCGCCGGTGCCCGGCTGGCGACGAAATCGCGCCAAAGCCCCCCCAGGACAATCACCCGGCCGGCATGCTCGAACAGAGCCCTGATACGGCGGCTCATGAAACTATGATCATCTTTCCAGAATGTCTGATACTGCGCCCCATGCAGATGAAGGACATACGGTATCGACAACAGCCTGGCGCAGGCGGCGATAATCATCTTGCGATAGGTGCTGCCGGAGACCGATATATTGATGTGAATGACGTCGGCGCGTCTGTCGAGGCGGGCCGCAACCATCCGCGCGCAAAAACCAAGCATGTAGAAGATCGAAAGCCCGACATGTCCCGGGCCACGGCTGGAAAGAAAGCGCAGATCGATGTCGGCGATCTCTTGCCGTTCGAACTCCTGCTTCAGCGCCCCCATGATCCGGTCGATGCCGCCTTGTCCCGAAACGCCCGAGGGCGTTGCGACCAGGACATGTATTTTTCTATTGTGGGCGAGACGCTGCAACATGACACCGTTTGGATTGCGGATGCCGGGTGACCGTAAAGCAAAGGTTCCAAAAAAGGTTTACGACAAATCTTTTGGTTCAAACTGTATCCGTTCACCCTTTGCCGTCATCATGCTGGAATTCCTGTCGGTCAACGGTTAATCGACGGCAAATTTTCCGGGACAACCCTTTGCTGCTCCGTTCCACGCTCATCTATGGCCCAGCTATTCTGCTGACGCGGGTTTCCGCTCTGCTCCTGCTGGTCGTCATGACGCGGTTGATCGACCAGACCGAGTATGGCCTGCTGACCCTGGTGGTCACCGTGGGCGAAATGACGGATGTTGCCGTTACCAACTGGCTGCGCATTGCCTTGCTGCGGCTTGGTGGAAAAGGCGACGTCAGCCGTGGCAGCCTGATGCTTGCCGGACAGGTATTGCTTGCCACCACGGTGCTGGCTCTGATCATATCCGTGATCGCCTCGGCGGTGATCGTGCCGGAGCGCTGGATCGAATTTGCAATCGCCGTCTGCAGCTATCTGATTGCCGGCTCCATCAGCCGGTTCGCGTTGACGGTGCTGCAAATGCAGCAGCGTCATTCCCTCTATTCGATGCTTGAATATCTGCGCGGCCTGCTGCAACTCGCCTTGCCGATCGCCGCCATCCTTATCTTCCAACGCTCTTTTCTGACGGTATCGCTCGGCTCGAGCCTCGCCGTGCTGATTGCCGGCATCGTGGCGTGCGTGGTGGCATCCGGGCGCGTTATTGGCGGCCCGCCGCGCTTCACCCACAAGGAGTTTTTTGCCCTCGGCGTGCCCCTGGTCATCATGGCGCTGGTCGGTTTCGGTCTCAACAGCGCTGAACGCGTCTTCCTCAAGCTCTACTACGATGCCGGCGCGGTGGCTGTCTTCGCAGCCGCCTACGCATTGGCTCGGCAGCCGATCGATATGGTCGCCAACGCAATCAACATGGGCGCATTTCCAGAAGTGGTCAGCCGCTTCGACGAAGAGGGATCCGAGGCGTCCGGGCGGTTGTTGTCGCAACTCATGGCCTTGATGATACGCCTTTGCCTGCCGGTCGCAGCAACGCTTATCGCGCTCAGCGGCGACATCACGCGACTCCTGCTGCCCGCGGAATATCATGGTCGCTTCGGTCTGCTGTTTCCGATCATCGCCTTCAGCGTTCTTTGTGCCAATCTCACAAGCTTCGTTTATGGCGTCGTGGTGCACGCACATAAGCGGCCGTGGTTGCTGATCATCGCCAATTCCTTCGGCTCGGTGGCAACGATTTCACTGTCTTTTCTGTTGATTCCCACCATGGCGGAGGTTGGCGCGGCGTTGGCGTTGGCGGGCGGATCGCTGGCAGGTCTTGCAGCCTGCATCGTCATCGCCGAGAGGCTCACGCCGGTGCCGGTTCCCTGGCGCGACATCGCTGTCTCGGCCATCATTTCTATCTGCACCGGACTGGCCGCCAGCCTTGCCAGCACTGCGCTGGGCAATATGCCGGCGATCTTTCCGCTCGCGGCGGGCGGTGTCGCCGGCGCTGCGGCTTTCCTGGGACTGACCTGGTTGTTTCACCCCGCGGCCGTGACGCAGTTCATCGGCAAGATAAGGGCACGGCTCCGGATCGCATAAATCCCGCGCAATGAGGCATGCTTGTCTGAAAGTCGCGAGCCTACGGATTGACGTTTCGGCGTCCCCGGCGAGACCAGAACTCACGCCACAGCAGCAGTGCATAGGCGGTGTTGGTATCGTAGTAGCGGCGCCACAAGCGTCGCGGCTCCTGCGCCACGCGAAACAGCCACTCCAGGCCGGCCGCCTGAACCAGTTTCGGTGCCCGGGCGACCTTTCCACCATAGACGTCGAAGCTGCCGCCCACGCCCATGACGAAACTCGGAGCGAGTGCGTCGCGATAGCGCTTGAGAAAGCGCTCCTTGCTCGGCGTGGGCATCGCCACAAACAGGCAGTCGGCACCTGAAGCGTTGATGGCCTCGACGATCGCGGCCTCTTCCTCCGCCTTGAAATACCCATTGCGCCGGCCGGCAATGGCCAGGCTCGGATGATCTCTGGCAAGTCGGCTTTCAACTGCGTCGAGAATGTGCTGTTCAGCGCCCAGCAGGTAGGGGCGATAGCCACGCTTGGCGCACAGCGCAAGCAGGTTGATCATGACGTCGACGCCCGTCACACGCTCCGGCAACTCGACGCCGCAGAGCCGTGCGCCCCAAAGCACGCCTTTGCCGTCGACATTGACCATATCCGCCCCGACGACATCCTCGCGCAGTTCGGCATTCTTGCGCATGTTCACAAGCTTGGCGACGTTCACGACAACATGATGAAGCGGCCGCCGCGTCGCCATCGCCTCGTCTGCGATGGCCAGCGTCTCGGCCATGGTCAGCGCATGGATGGTCGCACCGAGAAACTCGCGGCGGCGTGATGCCAATAGGGAGTGTTGCGCCCATGCCGGGTCATGCGAGTTCATGCCGCTTCTCCGGTGCGAGCGAGAGACTGCGAGCGTTCCATTTCGGATTTCTTGCCTTCGATGCGGGCGTCGGGCTTGCGCGCCTTGCGCCAGGTCCACAGGCCCCGTGTGTCGACGAGCTTCTTGTCCTTGAGCGCTTCGGGATCGATCAGATTGAATTGTCGATGGTCGACCAGCAGGACGACGATATCGGATTGGTCAATAGCGGAAAGTGCATCGGTGAACATGACGCCGCTGCCCTCGAGCTCGTGTGGCAACTGACGCGCATTGGGCTCGGCAGCGACGATCTTGATATTGGGAATCTTGGACAGAAGCTTAACAACCTCGACAGCCGGGCTCTCGCGCATATCGTCGATATTGGGTTTGAAGCTGAGGCCAAGACAGGCGATCGTCTGCTTGCGGGTCGGGTCGAGCAATGCCTCGATGTCCCTGACCACCGACAAGGGTCGCTCGGAATTGATGCGCCGTGCCGAACTGATCAGCCGCGTATTGTTCGGTGCGGCGTCGATGATAAAATACGGATCGATCGCAATGCAGTGGCCGCCCACGCCCGGGCTCGGCTGCAGGATGTTCACGCGAGGATGCCGGTTGGCGAGATCGATTACCTCCCAGACGTTGAGCGACAGATCCTGGCACACCGCCGCAAGCTCATTGGCGAAGGCGATATTGACATCGCGGAACGCATTTTCGGTCAGCTTAACCAGTTCCGCGCTTTCGGCCTGGGTTATGAACAGGTCGCCGGCGACGAAGCTTGAATAGAGTGCCGCTGTCCGCTCCGAAGACTTTCGGGACAGCCCGCCGATCGAGCGATCATTGTTGATCAGTTCGGTCAGCACCTTTCCCGGCAGCACGCGCTCGGGAGAGTAGGCGACCAGGACGTCAGCTTCCTCGCCATGTGCGACGGGAAATTTGAGATCGGGTCGCAGTTCCGCGAGCAGCGCTGTCATGACACGCGTCGTACCGACCGGCGATGTTGATTCCAGCACCACCAGGTCGTCCCGTTTTAGCACCGGAGCGATGCTTCGCGCTGCCGCAAGCACGTAGCTGACATCCGGCTTGCGGTCCGGGGTGATCGGAGTTGGAACGGCGATAATATAGGCATCGGCCGGCTGAGGCGTACTGAATGCCTTGAGCTTGCCATTGGCGACGACTTTCTGGATCAAACCATCCAGGTCCGGTTCGATGATGTGGATTTCGCCGCGGTTGACCTTCGCGACCACCGCCTCATTGATATCGACACCTATGACTTCGAGTCCGCGGCTGGCAAAAATGGCGCAGGTCGGCAGGCCGATATAGCCCATGCCGATAACGGAAACGGTTTTGATTTCAGCCATGATTCAGCAATTCCTCAACGATCCGGGTCGCAGCTTGGCCATCGCCGTATGGATTGTGCCTCTCCGCCATGCCGCGATAGACGCTCTCATCATCGAGCAGGCTATTGGCATTGGCCAGAATTTTTTCGATATCGGTACCGACCAGCCGGGCAGTACCAGCGGCGATCCCTTCGGGTCGCTCCGTGTTTTCCCGCATCACCAGCACCGGCTTGCCGAGTGAAGGCGCCTCTTCCTGCACGCCGCCGCTGTCGGTCAACACCAGGTAGCTCTGTTTCTGCAGGTACAGGAACGGCAAATAGTCCTGCGGGTCGATCAGGTGGATGTCCGGCACCGTCCCGATTTCGGCGTCGACCACGGAGCGCACATTCGGGTTGGGATGGACCGGGTAGATGATCTGCACATCCCTGCGCGCCGACAATGCCTTCAGCGCGGTGCAGATCCTCTGGATGCCGCCATCGAAATTCTCACGGCGATGACCGGTGACGAGGATCATTTTCTTGGTCGGATCGATGAAGGGGAAACGAGCGGCGAGCTTGGCGTTCATCAGCTTGTCGGCATCGATCTCGCTGGAGAAATGCAGCAGCGTGTCGATCACGGTATTGCCGGTTACGAAGATGGTGTTCGCAGCCTTTCCTTCGGCGATGAGATTGTCGCGCGCCTCGGTGGTCGGCGCAAAATGCCAGGTGGCGATGTTGCCGGCAATCTTGCGGTTCAGTTCCTCCGGAAAGGGAGAGTTGATGTTGTGGCTGCGCAATCCCGCCTCGATATGGGCAACCGGAATCCGCTTGTAGAAGGCAGCTAGAGCCGCGGTCATCGCGGTGGTTGTGTCGCCCTGGACGATGACGATGTCCGGCTTCGCCTTCTCCAGCACCCCCGCCATTCCGAGGAGCACGCGCGAGGTCACCTCGAACAACGTCTGACCTGGCTGCATGATGTTGAGATCGTAGTGCACCGGCAGGCCCGTCAATTCAATGACCTGATCGACCATCTCGCGATGCTGGCCCGTCACACATATTTCCGTGGTAAAGCCTGGATGGGCGAGCGCGGCGCGCGCCACCGGAAAACATTTGAGCGCCTCCGGCCTCGTGCCGAACACGATCAGCAGTTTTCGCCTTGAGGGCAATCTCGGATGTGAAACGGCGTTCATGGTTGACCCTGGTCACCGAAAGCGTGGGCGCTCGGCTGACATGTGCTTTCAGCCTAACAATAGCGCCCTGAACCGCCTTCGTATCCAAAAATTTTAACGTATGATTAACGCTAGAGTCCGCAGCCCCCCTTGGGCAACCCTTGCCAGGAACTGTGGGGAAAGATACCAGAGCAAGCCATTTTTTGCTTTAACGAGAATAACTTGGGTTGACTAATATTTTAATCATCGGCCACGCCGTCGGATCCCGGCGCTGGGAAAATGAGCTTTTTATGCGGTTGGATGCGGCAGGTTACGTGGTCTCGAGTTGCCACGCGCCAGCGCCGGCGCCAACCGCTCGGGGGCTGGACACTGTCTTGGCGATCGAGAGCCGGCGTTTCGGTCCCTCGCTGGCGGGCCGGTCCGAGCCGTTGCCGCCCATCGATCGCGGCCCTCCGGACCTCGTCATAGATCTCACTGCCAGCGCAACGGGGCAAGACGCGCCAGTCCTGAGGCTCGAATTTTGCGGTCGCAACAGCTTTCCAGCCGGGGTTGCCGCAATGTTGGCGAGCGGACAATTGCCTGAACTTGGCGCTCGCCTCGATGGCGTTGTCGTGGCCCAGGCTAGACCGATGCTGGCAGACAGGCTCTGGCTATCCCGAAGCTGCAACGACCTGCTCGCCGGCGCCATGTCGCTGATCATGCAAACCGTCGCCCGCTTCTTTGCGGGCAAGCTTGTGCCGGTAAGCGACAACCCGGTGCCGATCCTGAAGAACGACAGTTTTGTTCGACACTATGTGCCCTTTTTTGGCAGGGCTTTGATCGATCGCGCCGTGCAAAAAATCAGGCGGGGACGACGCCCCTTCTATTGGCAGGTTGCCTATCGGGTGATCGACGGACCAGGCATCGCCGAAACCGGGCAACTCGACGGCAAACCGTTCACAGTCCTGCCGGACGATGGCCAACGCTTCTATGCCGACCCGTTCGTCTTCGAGGCCGACCGCCGCCATCATCTGTTTGTCGAGGAATTCCCCTACGCGACGAGTCGCGGCGTGATTTCCGTCGCCGAGCTCGGTGACGATGGCACTTTCGGTGTTCCAAGGGTTGTATTGGAGGAAGCGCACCACCTGTCGTATCCGCAGGTGTTCGCACACGATGGCGAGATTTTCATGATCCCCGAAAGTGGTTCGGCTCGCGAACTTGTGCTCTATCGCGCCGCGCAGTTTCCCGACCGCTGGGTCCGCGACACGGTGCTGATGGCGGACAGGGATTTCAACGACGCGACGCTGCTCGAATCCGACGGTCGCTTCTGGCTGGTTGGAACGGAGCGGTTCGGCTACGGCAGCGCGTCGGACACGATGGCGGTCTATTGCGCGCCCTCGCTGCGCGGGCCATGGGTCGCCCATCCGCTCAATCCCATTGCCGTCGATCATTCGGCCACCCGGCCGGGCGGCGCCTTTATCCGCCAGGACGATGCCCTGGTGCTGCCGGTGCAGAACGGATCGAGGGCCTATGGCGGTGGTCTGGGGCTGATGCAGCTCGAGCGACTCGACGCGTCCGATGTCCGCTTCGCCTCGCCCCGGCCGATCGGCGCGGGTCCGGCATGGGCACGCACGGGCATTCATACGCTTAACCGCGCCGGCAATGTCGAGGTCGTGGACAGCGCGGGCTGACTGAAGCGCTGAAAGCCGTGACCGTCCCGTTGCTTGGCCTGCTTATTTGTTCTCCGTGGCAATATGAGGAAGCGGTGTGTTTCTCGTCTTCCTTTTGCCGTTCAGGGTCTGAAGAATCGGCTTCTCGATCATCTGGTAAATCACCAGACTGACGAGGCAGGCTGCCACGATGCTGACCACCGACACCAACAATACCGTTGTCGGATGCTCGTATCCGACGGTGCGTCTGGCCAGGTACGCCACAGCGCCGATCACGAAGATATGCGACAGATAAAGCGCGTAGGAAGCGTCGCCCAACTGCTCGAGAAGGCTCCAGTGCTTGAGTTTCGGCTCCAGAATGAGGCTGAGATGAAGTAGGCCCGCCGCCCACATTGCTTGTCCCGCGAAGCTGATCTGACCCAAGAGCGGCGTACCGTCATCGACGAATGAAAGCACCCCGCCCGCAGCGGTCATTACGCCGAATATCCAAGCATGGCGTATGTCGGAAGTGAAATCACCGTCCAAATAGCGCCGCCCTATCCACATACCGATGACGAATGCCACCGGAGAAGGGTTGAGATAGAACTGGATAACAGGGTTGGTGGGAGCCAGCCACAGCCCGGCTATCCACATCGCAATGAAAAAGACCGTCAGCACAAATACGCGCGAGGTCACGGACAGGAATGCGAACACCGCAAAAGCGATATAGAAAAATACCTCGTAATTGAGCGTCCAGCCGAGTGAGAGGATTGGACTGGCGCTATCCCGTCCAGGCGCTTCGTGAACAATGAAGAGGAGCGACTGAAGATAGTGGGGCCACGTAAAGACGGTCTTCTGGAACAGACTTGGCGCGAGCGCCGCCAGAACCGCGGCGAGGCTAGTGAAAAGCCAGTAAAGGGGGATGATCCGGATTGCTCGGCGTTTCAGGAAGGTGGCAGCGGAAAACGGACCATCTCCCGTAATATGGACCATTATGAAACCGCTGATGACAAAGAACAGAACGACGCCCAGGCGGCCCGCCGTCACAATAATCAGATTGTCCACGCCAATCTGATAGGAAAAGGCGTGTGCGAACAGAACCAGCAAGGCGGCGCAGGCGCGAAGATACTGAATCGAATAGAATTTCTTCACCTTGATCTCCTGCGCTTTGCCGGCGCCTGATGCCATTGTGCCGTCCACAGGCAGCGCGTCGGGCGCCGTGCAAAGCATCGCCATCAATACGACCGGCCAATTAAGTGTGAGTTACCGACTTCATGAATAGCGTAAATTCGGCTGCCGATGCATGTCGCGCAACAAGTGCATTGCGTGCATTCGTTCCCTTCGGCGCACTTTGGTGAGATTTCAATGAGCGGTGTCCGGCTTTTCGACAAAGCTGACATGTGGCGGCCCATGCCGGGCATCGCCACTGTTAAGATCGGGTTATCCATATTCCTTTACGTTCGTGCAGGAAAATGTACCCGGGGGTGCGTTCGTCCCCTGCCATCTCAATCGCAAGCCGCAACGCTGGTCAGATAATCGTGAGTGTCACCCCCACAGAGCAACAGTTCGTGACCGCGCAGGCCAGCCGCCAAGACGCCCTCACACTCCTGTTCTTTCTCCTCGCGGCCTTCGCTTTCCTGCTCCGCTCGACCATCTCTCCGCAATTGATGAATATGGTGATGTCCTATTCGACGGAGGGAGGGTCGTTTCCCGAAAAGCTGCATATCGGGACCTATGCGATCTTTCTGCTGCTTGTCGTCATCGCCACGACCCGGCCAATTCGGCTCGAAGGCGATGAAGTCAGGCTGTTCAAGGCGACATTGTTATATTCGCTGCTGCTGTTGTGGCTGGTGCCTTATCTCTTCGTGATAGGCCGTGCCGGCTCGGCCGGCTTCATAATCGATTCCTATCTGGTCTCTTGTGCCGCGGCGATGATCATGCTTGCCCTGGGTGACCATGTGCGCAGGGCGCTTGGCAATGTCATCGTCGGCATGATTGTCCTCAGCGCCATCATCGGAACGATCGAGGCCGTCACCCAGCATCGATTCCTGCCCTATCCCCTCGTTGAGCTGGACTTTCGGCCGATCGGACTGTCGGCCCATCCGCTGGCGCTGGGCGCGCTTTGCACCACCGCCATAGGTTTCGTTGCATTGACGCGGTGGCGCATCTGGGTGTGTGCGCTTTGCATCTTCATTCTCTTCATCGGCACGGCCGCTTCGGGCGCGCGCACCGCCCTGCTGCTCGCTTGCGGCGAGATCCTGTTCCTGCTCGTGTTCCTGCCTTGGCCGGACTTGTCACCCAGACATCAACGCCAGGCCAAACTCCTGGTGCTGATGCTGACGCTGGCCGGTGGCGCCATAATGATTGCGATACTCTTTTCGGCGGGGCTGCTGAACCGATTCAGCAACACGCTCTTTGATCAAAATTACGACGCGCGCGTCAAGATCTACGATGTATTCAAGTTTGTTGAATGGAGGGACATCCTGCTTGGCATGAATCCCAACGAGTTGTTGAAGATCGTCAACGAAAAGCTCAACCTCCCCTTCATCGAAAGCACGCCGGTCGTTCTTACGCTTTTGTTCGGCCTGCCGATCGCCCTGCTCTTCGCCTTTGCTTTCTTCCGGTTCCTTTTCAAGCTCCTGCGCAATACGCCTCGGGCCGCCCATATCGCAGCGGCCGCGTCCATTCTCGCGGCATTGTCAAACAATGCCCTTTCTTCGAAGGCGCCGGATATCATGCTGCTCGTCATCTTGTTGCTCGCTTATCGAAAGCCGGATGGGCGCCAAACCGGCACGCCCCTTCAAGGCCAACGAGAATCAACATCGACATGACGCCAAAGCCCGTTCCTTGTGGGTGCCCTCGCAACGACCTCTTGTATTTCCATTTGAAACGCCTGCACGCTTTGCCAGGCTACGACGGGCGTGGCAGAATACCGACGAAGGGTGGATAGATCGCTGTTCCGGAACGCGCCTGACACGCCTGGAAAATGAAATGTTAACGATGTTTCCGTAAAGCAGGCTGTGCGTATTGAATATTAAAGGGTTAGCATGATGTCCGCCGCTTCCGGTCCTCCTCCAACCGCGGCCGCCGCCGGCATTAGCCCCTATGAACGGATCGAAAATGCGCGGCGCGCCAGCAGGCCAAAGCCGCAACAAACCGCGCCGATCATGGCACATGCGGCGGCACCCGCTGTAACGTCGGCCCCTGTAACGTCGGCCCCTGTGTCGCCTGCACCCGTGGCGCCGCCTGTAGCCGAGCCCGTCACGACGGTGACGCTCAACAAGATCGGAACCTTTCTCGAACTCGATTTCGGGCGTCTGTTTGTCTGGCTGCGCGCCGGCCTTGCTCTGGTATGCCTGCTGGCAATCGCCGGCGGGATCATCGGCGGTGCCTACGCTCTGCTGAGCAAGCAGCGCTACACCGTGACCACGGACATCCTCATCAATCCCGCCAATCTTCAGGTTGTTCCGAACGATCTTTACCCGCAATCGGCCCAGGTCGATGGACAGCTGCTCAGCGCGCGCAGCAAAGAGCGCATCTTGACCTCGGGCAGCGTGCTTTCACGTGTTGTAGACGATCTTGACCTGGCCAGTGACCCTGAGTTCTTCGACGCGGACCGAAGCCGCACAGGGACGGACGGCGCCAAACCCGATCCAAAGCTTACCGCCCTGAAGAACCTGGCGGAACGGGTTAGCAGCATCGCGGATGAAAAGTCGTTTGTCACGACCTTGATGGTATCGGCGGAAACCCCCGCTAAGGCGATCCTGATTTCGCAGGATATCGTCAAGACTTTCCAGGAAGAGCTGGCCAGCGCCGAGGCTTCCGGCGCCAGCCGTGCCGCGGCCGCGCTGGACGGGCGGCTGGGCCAGCTCAAGAGCGATGTGCAGGCGGCCGAAGAGAAGGTCGAGGCCTATAGGCGCAGCCACAATCTGGCCACCAGCAATGGGCAGCTTGTTTCCTCGCAAACCATGACCCAGCTCAACGGCCAGATCGTGGAGACGCAATCGCGCGTCATCGCCGCGCAGGCAAGTTACGACGCCCTGCTTGCCGCCGGCGCAAACGGCACCAATTCCGGTCCCGCCACGTCGGAGGCGCTTGTGGCGCTGCGCGCAACGGCCAACGGCCTGCGCCAGCAGATCGATTCGCAGTCGATGACCTTTGGCCCCCGTCATCCGTCGATCGTCAGGCTGAAGACGGAGTACAACACGGTCAGCGCGCAACTCAGCGCCGAATACGCGCGCACCCTGCGCCTGGCGAAGGTCAATCTCGATGCCGCCAAAACCTCGTCGGCCTCCCTCAATGCCAAGATGAATGACTTGAAGGGCAACGTGTTCTCGGATAGCGATTCCGAGGTCGCCTTGCGTGAGCTTGAACGTGACGCCGCGTCGAAGACGGCTATCTATGAGAGCTTCCTGTCGCGGGCACGCCAGATAACCGAGCGCGAACAGATCGACAGCACCAATGTGCAGGTGATTTCCACCGCAGTGCCGCCAAAGGGCCGTTCATGGCCCCCGCGCACCGTCGTGATGATCGGCCTGGGGGCAATTGGCGGCATGATCCTTGGCATGTTGCTCGCCATTACCCTGGGTATCGTGCGCGACATGCGTCTTCCGCCGAACCGCCCGGACGTCATTGCCAGCCGCGCCTGAAATGGCGAAGCGGATTGTCTTTCACATTGCCAGCCTCAGGGGCGGTGGCGCCGAGCGTGTATTCGTCCTGATGGCGAATGAACTGGCATCGCGCGGCCACAACGTCACGCTTTTTACCTGGAACGCGCAGGGGCCCAATGCCGCCCTGCTTTCGCCTGCCGTACATCTGGTCGATTTCGGCCTCCTCATTCGCGGCGAGGGTTATGGCAAGTGGGCGACACTGAAAGGTATCGTGAGAAGCGCGGGCCTGCTTGGCCGCCTTTCTCCCGACGCGATCTACAGCGCCCCGGAATTCGCCAATCTGGTCGTGGCGCTGGCGCTTTCCCTCGCGCGAAGCAGGGCGCGGTTCTTCCCGAGTTTCCACGCCGCCGCCTCACTGCCTTCCGGCAGCCTTGGCGCGAAAATGGCGGTCTGGCTTTCGGCCCTGGTTGCGGCCCGCGCCACCAGGGCCATCGCGGTTTCTGAGGGTGTCGGCGGCGATCTTGTGGCCCGAGGCTTCTCGAAATCCAAGGTCGTGGTCATCAACAACCCGCTGCCGCCGGTTGCGGCATCCCAGCAACGCTCCTACGCCTGGCAGGCAGAGCTCGCGGCGCTGGGCGACGGCCCCGTCATCATCACCGCCGGACGCCTGGTGCCGGTTAAGGATCATTGGACGTTGCTGCGGGCCTTCGCTGTGCTGCGCGCCGGCCGCCGGGCTCGGCTTGTCATCTTCGGCGAGGGTCCGCTGGCCGACGAGCTGCGCGCCTATGCCGAAGAATCCGGTGTCGGCGCAGACGTTCTGTTTGCGGGCTATGTCAATGATCTGACGGCCTGCTACGCCGTAGCTGACTTGTTCGTCCTATCATCGACCAGCGAGGGCTTCGGCAATGTTCTGGTCGAGGCCATGGCAGCGGGGATTCCGGTGGTCTCCACGGACGCGCCGCACGGCCCGCGCGAAATACTTGATGACGGCCGCGTCGGCGCCCTGGTGCCGGTCGGCGATGCCGGGGCTCTGGCAGTGGCGATGGCCAGAATGCTCGACCAGCCGACAACCGCCGCGATCCTGAAAAGCAGGGCGGCGGATTTCGAAATTGAAAAGATCGGAGACCGGTACGAGGCGTTGCTCTGAATTAGCGCATGGATCGGCCTGCGGCGGCACAGGAATTTGCCATTGATGGGACAGGACGCCGCCAACATAGGCCGGTTACTCCCAATCCAATCATGATCTTTAACATCAATTTACCCGGAGTTGGTAACAACAGGGAACCCGCGTTTTATCCTCAGGATAGGGATTTTCCTTGCCGCAGCATCACAGCCTTCCTGCCGGCCGTGCAAACGATCGCAATTGGCCGCGATTGCACCGCTTCATGCGGGTTGAGCTGGAACTCGCGCCTGACGTCCTGGTGCCGCGAGCCGAAACGGAACTGCTTGGCCGGACGGCCGCGGCCATTCTTGGCGAACAGGCGCACGAAACGATCCTGATCGACATGTGCTGCGGCAGCGGCAATCTTGCCGTGGGCATCGTCAGCGAATGTCCTCGGGCTCGGGCATGGGCGGCGGACCTGACCGACAGCACGGTTTCGCTTGCCCGCCGCAATGTTGTGCGCCTCGCCCTGCAGGACAGGATCAAGGTCCGGCAAGGCGACCTATTTGCCGCGATCGAGGGTGACGGCCTCCACGGCGCTGCCGACATGGTTGTGTGCAACCCGCCCTATATTTCCTCATCCCGTCTCGATAGCGAAAGCGCGCATCTGTTGGAGAACGAACCTCGGGAAGCTTTCGACGGCGGCCCTTACGGTATTTCGATCCTCCAAAGGCTGGTCCGGGATGCCGCAGCTTTCCTCAAGCCAGGCGGATGGCTGCTATTTGAGTTCGGCGAAGGTCAAGATCGGCAGATAGCAACCCTTTTATCGAGAACGAAATCCTACGAAACCCCAACCTTTGCCGTGACGGCCGACGGCCAGCCCCGTGTCGCCATGGCGCGCAAACATGGTGGCCGGGTTCCCGGAACCGGGAGCCCGGCGTGAGCGTCGTCCGCGCCCTCGATCAGGCCGACCTTGCGGCCGTCGCGGGCATGTTTCAACGCATGCTGCGCAAGAAGCGGGGGCCAGGGCCGGCCTCCCTCGTCGATTACATGAGGCGGTTTTATCTGGACGCACCCGACTGGGGCAGCGGGCTCCGTTCGCTTGTCCATGTCAATGACGCCGGCCAGGTTTCCGGGTTCGTCGGCGTTCATGCGCTGCCAATGAAATTCAACGGCCGGCAGCTCTACGCTGCCATCTGCAGCTCGCTGATGGTCGAGGATCACGAGACCGATCCGATGGCCGGTGCCCGCCTGTTGAAGGCCTTCCTCGATGGTCCGCAGGACATCTCCTTCAGCGAAACCGCCAATGATACGTCCGTGAAACTGTGGACGCGGCTTCGCGGCGTTGTGCTGCCGCAATACAGCCTTGACTGGGTTCGCGTGATGCGGCCGGCGACCTTCATGCTCAGTCTTTTTGCCAGTCACATGAAGCTTGCCTGGATGTTAAACCCGCTCGCCCGGATGGTCGACCGGCTCTACCTTCGCAAAATGGAGGGCGGTCAACGACGCTGGACCGGCGTCGTCGCCAACGCATCGAGCCGGGGGGCATTTCGGACCTCCGAGATCGACAGCGGCAGCTTTGCGGGGCTGCTGGAGCCGCTTTGCGCCCAGTTTCCGCTACGTCCGCAGTGGGCGGAAGGTCAGCTCGACCATATTCTGGGCGATGCGGCGCAAAAGCCGGATTTCGGAGAGCTTGTCTGCGTGTCGGTGGCATCGCCGAACGGCGCCAATGTCGGCGCTTTCGCCTACTACGCTCGACCCGACGGGATCGGCCGCGTGCTGCAGGTCCTCGCTCTTCCCGGCCAGGCCGGGCCGGTGATCGATTGCCTGGTCGAGCATGCCGCCCGGCGCGGTGTCTCCGGCTTGCGCGGCCGCGTCCAGCCCACACTTCTGGAGGCCATGCTTGTAAGACGCATAGCCTTCATACCGGTCGCCTCGACCGTCGTGCATTCACGCGATCCCGAGCTTCTGGATGCCATGAAGAACGCGCAGGTCTTTCTGAACGGGCTTGCGGGCGAGCAGTGGAGCCAGTTGATCGGCGGCCGCTTCACCTGAAGCGTTCCGCCTAGAGCAATTCCAGGAAAAGGGTGCGCGGTTTTCCATCCGGAATCGCTTAAAAACAAGAGCTTATAGCGCCTCGCATGAAATCGGGTTCATGCGATGCGCTCTAAGTTTTTCCTTGATGCATGTCGTATCGCAAACCGGATCACTTTTGCTCGATATGCATCAGGTCAGGAGCCGACTTCGTCCACGCCGTCAACGAGCTGCGGGCGCAGGTGCAGATAGCGCGTCGCCTTTCGCTTGGCGGCGATGTCGGCCCAGACGCGTTCGATCTGTGAGGCGGCCAATCCCGCCGCTTGCCCTACCACCTCGGCGGACACGCCGTTGTTGAGGCCGTAGAGACACAGATCCATCCGATCGTAAGGCAGGGAGAAGTAGAATTCTTCCTGCGTCTGCGCCAGCGAGTAGGTGTCGGTGGTCGGCGGCCGGTTGCGGATCTCTTCCGGAATGCCGAGATAGGCGGCTAGCGCATAGACCTGCGTCTTGTAGAGATGCGCGATCGGCTTGACGTCGGCGGCGCCGTCGCCGTTCTTGACGAAGAACCCCTGGTCGTATTCCAGCCGGTTCGGTGTGCCGAGCACGGCGAAGTTCAGCCGGTCGGCATGATAATATTCGAGCTGCTTGCGGGTGCGCTGCTTCATGTTGGTGGCGGCAACGATGCCGAGGTAGACAGCCACCGGCATCCGCAGTTTCGTCTGCTTGCCTTGCGGGTCCTGCACCACCAGCGACGAGATGTTGTAGCCCTCGCCTTCGAGCACGTTCGCGATCACGATCTTCGAGGCCCAGCCCTCGCCGTAGTCCGGGACCAATTCGCGGATGAAGGCGTCGCGGCGTTCATAGCAGCCCATTGCCCGCAGGGTCGGCCCGATATCCTCCACAACGGCCTCGACGCCGAAAGTGTCGGCGACCAGATGGCCGAGCCGCAGGCTTTCGGGGTCGGAATCGCTTTCCGGCATGAGGACGCACAGCACATTCTGGTGGCCGACGGCCCGCGCGGCCAATGCAGCCGAAACGCTGGAATCTATACCGCCCGAAAGACCGAGCACGAGGCCGCGTTTGCGAATGCCGCGCAACTGCTCGCGCAGGGCCGCCACGATCCTGTCCGTTTCGGCGGCGGGATCGATGGCGAGGGCTTGCGTGAAGGCCGGCGCATCCTGGGTTGAGCCGATGTTCATTGCTCGGCCTCCATCATCTCAGCCGCGAGCCGGCGGCTGACCTTGCCCGACTCCGTCTTCGGCAATTCGCTGCGGAACTCTATGATTTTGGGGACCATGAAATCCTCCAGGTGGCGCGCGCAGTGACGAATGATGTCCTTTCCGCCAAGCGCCGGGTCGGACCGCACGACGAGCGCGCCGATCGCATGCCCCAGCACCGGATCCGGCACGCCGACGACCACCGCTTCCGCGATACCTGGATGGGCGTGGAGCACGGCCTCCACTTCCTTGGGGGCGACCTTCTCGCCACGCGTCTTGATGATGTCGTCCTTACGCCCGACAAAATAGAGAAAGCCGTCCTCGTCGGTCTGGAACAGGTCGCCCGTATAGAGCACCTTTTCCCAAGGGTTAGGCCCCGGCCGGAGCGCTCGTTCCGTCGCGGCCTGGTTGCGCCAATAGCCCTGCATGACGTGCGGACCGCGGATAACGAGCTCACCTGCCACGCCCGCCGGCACGCGTTGTCCAAGGTCGTCGACGACAAAGGCTTCCGTGTTGGGGATGGCTATGCCGACCGACCCTGGCCGGCGGTCAAGTTCCTCGGGTGGCAAATAGGTGCAGCGCTTGCATTCGGTCAGCCCATACATCGAATAGATCCGGACGCCGGGCAGCAGCGAGCGCAGGCGTTCTATGTGGGCTGGCGGCAAGGCGGCCGCGGTGTTGGAAATATAGCGGAGGCTGGGCAGGAAACCCGGCGCCAGATCACGCATCTGCAGGATCATCGCCGCCATGGTAGGCACCAGCGGAAGGCCGGTGACGCCCTCTTTGCGGATGCGTTCGAAGATCTCGTGCGGGAAGGCGAAGGACTTCTCGAGCACCAGCGTGGCCCCGAGCCTGACTGCCATCAGCAACTGATAGAGGCCATAGTCGAAGGCAAGCGGGAGGACGTTCAGGATGATGTCGTCCGGCGCGTTGCGCAGATAGGTGGCGATCGACCCCGCGGCAGCGTCGCAATTGCGATGCGTCATCATCACACCCTTGGGCCGGCCGGTCGAACCTGACGTGTAGATCAGCATCGCAAGGTCGACGTCGATGCCGCGATGGTTCACCTCCGCGCCATCGAACGTCAGGCAGTCAGTCAGGGACGCGGCCCCTGCCGGGCATTGCCCATCGGCCCCAGGGGTGGAAGCCACGAAGATGCCGGTCTTGCCTTGCGATGCGCAGGCTTCGGTGACCACGGGCACCAGCTTCGCCTGCGTCAGGACCGCCCTGGCGTCGCAATCGGCGATGACGTAACCGAGCTTGTCGGCCTTTGTGGAGGGGTTGATCGGACTGAAGGTCGCACCTGCCTTGAGTGCGGCAAAGATCGATACGGCGGCCTCCCAGCAATTGTCCATGAAGATCAGAACGCGGTCGTCGCGCCTGATCCCATTCATGAAGAGAGCGGTGGCCAGCCGGCTCGAAAGGTCGTCGAGTTCTTCGTAGCTCAGCCTTTTGCCCCTGGTGACCAATGCCGTCTTGGCCGGGTGGGCAGCAGCCTTCGCCACCAGAAAATGCTCGATCCGCACGGGACGTTCCTCGCCGTTGGCGCTTACGCTGCCAGCGTTTGTGCTCTCGCCTCGATGAAGGACGAGATGCGGTCAAGCGAGTCCAGGTTGGTCGGAACGATGTCGGCATCCACCATCGCGATGCCGAAATTGTCCTCGATGAAGGCCACCAGCTCAAGCACCGCAGTCGAGTCGATAATGTCGTTCTCGATCAGCGAGGCTGAATCCGACAGTTTGTAGGAGGTGTCGCCGAACAGGAAGTTGTCGACGATAAAGCTTCTGACCCTGTCCTTGATTGCCGTCATCGTGTCTTTCCTTTCCTCGCCGTCTCAGGCCGCTCTTGCCGCGCCGACCGCTTGGCCGGCGAAATTCTTCTGCCACAGCTGCGTCGACAGAATGCCGACGAAGGCGGCGTTGTCGCGAAATCCGGTCGCGGTCTCCATGCGGCATTTCTCGTGGAGCTTGGCCACCGCCTTGGCGTTGAACAGGCCGCCGGCGGTAATGCTCGCCTCGCCCAGGCAGTCACGAACATAGTCTAGTTCCTCCGCCCCGACGAAGGAGCGGGCCTCCGGGGCGCGGTAAGGTTGCTTGGTGCGTTTACCGATCGCCGCCGGAAGGTGGTGCCTGGCCACCTTGCGCAATATGTGCTTCTCCATCAAGCCTTTCAGTTTCATCTCCGGCGGAAGTCTTGCCGCGAACTCTACCACGCGATGATCCAGGAAAGGAAACCGCCCTTCGATGCCGTGCGCCATGGCCATCCGATCGCCTTGGCTGGAGAGGATGTAGCCGGGCAGGAGGAAGCGGGTTTCGAGATATTGCGCCTGATGCAGCGGATGCCATAGGGAAAACGCCTCGGGTAGGCGGCTGGTCAGCTCTTCAGCTGCGTCATAACCCTTCAACGTCGCGCGCAGGTCGCCGGAAAAGAAGATTTTCGCCGCCGCCGTGGTCTTGAAGCGTGGCCGATGCGAGAACAGCGGATCGTCGAGGGCAGCGTTGCTGGTGCCGAAGAAGGCAGCCAGATACTCCACCGATTGCTGTTGCAGGCCCGGCAGATACGGGTAAAGCCGGCGGAACAGCTGCGGCCTCATGCGCGATGTGGGCTGCCGCCCGCAGAACCGGCGGACACGCGCCTCCTTGAAGACGTCGTAACCGGCGAAGACCTCGTCGGCGCCTTCACCCGTCAGCACCACCTTCAGGCCGGCCTGGCGAACCAGGGCGGACAATTTGTAGAGTGGCGCTGGCGCCGTGCGGATGATCGGCCGCTCGGCAAAGCGGATGACCTCAGGAAAGACGCTGGCGATATCGCGGGCGCCGCATTCTATGGCGTGGTGGCGCGTGCCGAGCGCCGAGGCCATTTCGGTCTGAAAGGCGCTTTCGTCATGCTCGGCGCTGTCGAAGGTTACGGAAAATGTCTCCAGTCTCCGAGGAGTCATGCCGGCGGCAAGCGCCGAAACGAGCGACGAATCGAGCCCTCCGGAAAGATAGGAACCGACCGGCACGTCGGCCCGCATGCGAAGCCTCACCGCATCGGTCAGAAGGGCTTGCAACTCCTCTGCCGCGTGGTCCTCGTTCGTGATCTTCGACGGCTCATCACGATGCGGATAGTCCAGGTGCCAGTATCGTCTGACCGTGACCTGCCCCTGCGTCGCGATCATCACACTTGCCGGTTCCAACTCGTGGATATTGCGGAACGCCGTGCGCGGAGCGATCGGCGCCCACAGCGTAAAGATCTGATCCAGCGCAATCGGATCAATTTCAGCGGAGACGCCCGGGACCTTCAACAGGGCTTTGATCTCCGAGGCAAAGTAAAGCACCCCGTCATTACTTGTGTAGAAGAGCGGCCGGACACCCATCCGGTCTCGTGCAAGCACCATTCGTCGCTGCCGATTGTCCCATATCGCCAAGGCGAAATCACCGTTCAGGAGAGACAAGCAGTCTTCGCCCATCTCCTCATAGAGCTGAAGGATGACCTCTGTGTCGCTCGACGTCCGAAAGTGTCGGCCCTTGGCGATCAGCCCTTCGCGCAGTTCTATGTAGTTGAAAATCTCACCGTTGAACGCAATCGTCAAATTGCCGGCCTCGTCGGACATCGGTTGCTGGCCATCGCCGATGCCGATCACCGACAGCCGCGCATGCCCGAGCCCGGCATCGGGTGCTACGAATTTCCCTTGCTCATCCGGCCCACGATGGGCAATTGCGGCTACCATGTGCGTGAGCAAAGCTTCCGCATCCCGGATTGACCCGAAATAACCCCCGAATCCACACATCCCTTGAACTCATATTGAACGCTAAGGAACGGAACATAACCTCGATAGTGGCATCTGAGGTTAATCCGATATTTTCACCGAGCATGTGGTTAACAAGAAGTTTGCCACGATGTGGTCTTCGTGGCTAGGACGCGATGGCTCTCCTTCACCTCGCGGTTGCGGCCGTAATAGCCGGAACGATAGCCCAGGCTCGCTCTAGGCCTTTTTTCCGGGTTGGCATGGCTGGACACGGGCAGCTAAGGCTGGAAATGTGATTGCACGTCTTCGCTGCCGGGGGGCTGGCCGGAGGACGAGGAGGTGGCGCTGAATTTCGAATATATTGCCGGCCATCCGGCGCTGCACCGTCATGTCGAGGCGCAGTCGAAGGCGCTGCTGCATATCTATGAAACGAGCCCACGCCTGGCCGCCGTGTTCGCCACGCAACAGCGCTGGTTGCTGGCTCACACCGGCCTAGCCCTGCATTTCGCCCGCGACCCGCGCGATCCCCGCACGGAACTGACACTGGCCCGCTTCATCGATGCCGTGCTTCACTATTCCGTCGCCAGCCGCAACACGGCCGAAGCCTTCATCAAGGAGATGCTGTACTATCACATCATCGAATACCTGCCGCACACCGGTGATGGACGAGCCCATCCCTTTCAGGTGACGGCAGCGACGCTGAAGGAATTCGATGGCTGGGTGGTTGCGCATCTGCGCACGCTCGACGGTCTCGACGGCGGCGACCGCCTCGCCGCCTTTCTCGAGCAGCACGGCATGATTGCCAGGCTGCAGCCGCTGGTGGCGGAAGGCCTGCTCTCCTCCAACCCTGTGCGTGAGCCCAAGCAGACGTTTTCGCTGTTCATCTGGCTCAACAATGGCGGCATCGTCATGGATTGGCTGATGTCTGGCATCGATCCCGACAATGCCGGCCTCGACCGGATCCCGACCAGCGTGGTTTCGATCGGCGAATTCGCCAGTTGGCTAAAACTCTCGCGCACCCATCTTGCGCGCAAATTGCGCGACGCCGAAAAGCTCGGCAGCGTCGGCTGGCTAGGCCAGCGCGGGCATTCGGTGATGTGGGTGTCGAACAGCTTCTACCAGGAATACATGACCGTCCAGGCCGCCAAGCTTGCCGTTATCGATGCCGCGTTCGAAGCCTGCCGACCGGCGTCGCCGCACGCTGGCTGAACGTTCGGCGCAGACGCTGTTGCGCAGCCGATCGTGCCGACCGCGAGGACCCGTCCGGGCGCATGGCCGAGGTGGCCTTTCCGCCGTCGGGATACGGACATCTGGACAGCGGGGGCGAAGCCTGAAAGCGGAACGATCCGCGCGAGCGGCAGCGATCCGCCCGACGGGTTCGGGTGGATCAACTGGTCAAAAGCCGGGCGCAGCATCTCAATCGATGTCGAATGACACGCCCTGCGCCAGCGGCAGCGCCTTGGAATAGTTCACCGTGTTGGTGGCGCGGCGCATATAGGCCTTCCAGGCATCGGAGCCGCTCTCGCGGCCGCCGCCGGTTTCCTTCTCGCCGCCGAAGGCGCCGCCGATCTCGGCGCCCGACGTGCCGATGTTGACGTTGGCGATGCCGCAATCCGAACCATCGACGCCGAGGAAGTGCTCGGATTCCTGCAGGTCGCGGGTGAAGATCGACGACGACAGTCCGGCGCCGACCGCATTGTGCTCGTCGAGCACGGCATCGAAATCGGAATATTTCATCACGTAGAGGATCGGCGCGAAGGTTTCTTCGGTGACAGGAGCCACCTGCTTCGGCATTTCGACCAGCGCCGGATGCACGTAATAGGCATCGGGATGGCCATTCTCGACCCGCGAACCGCCGGTCAGCTTGCCGCCGTGAGCGGTGGCTTCCTTGAGCGCCTTCTGCATGGCGTCGAAGGCCGCCTTGTCGATCAGCGGCCCGACGAGCGAAGACGTCTCCAGCGGATTGCCGACCGAGACGCTCTCATAGGCCTTCTTCAGCCGCGGCAGCAGCGCGTCATAGACGCTGTCATGCACGAACAGGCGCCGCAGCGTCGTGCAGCGCTGGCCGGCGGTGCCCATGGCGCCAAAGGCGATGGCGCGCAGCGCCATGTCGAGATCGGCGGTCGGGCAGACGATGCCGGCATTGTTGCCGCCGAGTTCGAGCACGGCGCGGGCAAAGCGCTTGGCCAGACGCGGGCCGACATCCCGGCCCATGCGGGTCGAGCCGGTGGCCGAAACCAGCGCCACTTTCGGGTGGTCGACCAGGATCTCGCCGACGGAGCGGTCGCCAATCAGCACCGGTGCCAGGCCCTGCGGCGCATCTGCGCCGAAGCGCTTGACCGCGGCGGCAAAAATCGCCTCGCAGGCGAGCGCCGTCAGCGGCGTCTTTTCCGAGGGCTTCCACACCACGGCGTCGCCGCAGACCAGCGCGAGCGCCGCGTTCCACGACCACACCGCGACCGGGAAGTTGAAGGCCGAAATGACGCCGACGACGCCGAGCGGATGCCAGGTCTCCATCATGCGATGTCCCGGACGCTCGGTGGCGATGGTCAGACCGTAGAGCTGGCGGGAAAGGCCGACGGCGAAATCGCAGATGTCGATCATTTCCTGGACTTCGCCGAGGCCTTCCGACGGGATCTTGCCGACCTCGATCGACACCAGCCGGCCAAGCTCGGTTTTGTGCGCGCGCAACTCCTCGCCGAGCAGCCGCACCAGTTCGCCGCGCCGGGGACCCGGCACCATCCGCCAAACCTGGAACGCCGTGTGCGCGGCATCGATGGTCTTGGCCGCATCGGCCGGCGAAATCGTCTTCAGCGCCGCGATCTGTTCACCCGTCACCGGGCTGCGCACGACGAGGTCGCCGCCGGTCAGCGCGTCCTTGGCCACACCCAGTTTCGCCAGAAGTTCGGCCGTTTCCTTCGCTATCGTCATTTTTGTCCCTTTCAGATCCGCTCGCCATCATAGGGCGGCGGTCGAGCCTTGGCGCCATTATCGCCCGCATGCCGCAGGCGCTGTCATGGCGTGCCATTACTCGTTTCAGGGGAAAATCGCCACCCCGGCATGGTCCAAGCCGGGATTGCACGATTGAGCCAGAGGAGGAACAGGCTTAGTGCGCTGTCTTCGCCGGCGCCTTCACGGCTCCGTCTCGCATCAGCCGGTCGATATGCATGCGGATATGGGCGGCTTCCGCTGCCGTGTTGGCCAACGCAATGGCGCGATCGAAGGCGACACGCGCCTCTTCGCCACGGCCGAGCTGCATCAACAGACCGCCCTTGAGGCCGAAGAAGTGGAAATAGCCGGACAGCCTCTCGCCTAGCGGCTCGATCATGGCAAGGGCAGCTTCCGGCCCGCGCACCTTGGCGACCGCAACGGCACGGTTCAGCGTCACCACCGGCGAAGGTTGCATCGCCTCCAGCAGGCTGTAGAGCAGGTCGATCTCTGTCCAGTCGGTCTCCTCGGGGGTTGCCGCCCGCGCATGAAGGGCGGCGATCGCCGCCTGCACCTGGTAGGGTCCGGGCTTCTGGTGGCGCAGGGCCTTGTCGACCAGCGCCAGGCCTTCGTCGATCATCTTGCGGCTCCACAGCGAGCGGTCCTGGTCGTCGAGCAGCACGATCTCGCCATTCTCGTCGAAGCGGGCCGGCGCGCGCGCATGCTGCAGCAAAAGCAATGCCGTCAGGCCCATGATCTCCGGCTCGGTCTGGAACAGCCGCAGCAACAGGCGAGCCAGCCGGATCGCTTCCTCGCAAAGCGGCGCACGCGCCGGCGCCTCGCCGCTGTTGGTGGAATAACCTTCGTTGAAGATCAGATAGACCATGGCGGCGACGGCGGCGAGCCGCTCCGAGCGCTCGACCGCGCCGGGCGTCTCGAACGGCACGCCGGCATCTGCAATGCGCGCCTTGGCGCGCGTGATGCGCTGTTCCATGGCGCTTTCGCCGACCAGGAACGCACGCGCGATCTGCTTGACGGTGAGACCGGAGACGATGCGCAGCGCCACCGCGATCTGCTGCGTAGGCGGCAGATCCGGATGGCAGCAGATGAACAAGAGCCGCAATATGTCATCGCGGTAGTGCGCGCCGTCCAGCCGTTCGGCGATATCGCTCTCGGCATCTTCCAGGTCCGAGATCTGGTCCTCTTCCGGCATCGGCGCCTGCTTGGCGCGCTTGCGCACCGCGTCGATGCCGGTGTTGCGGCCGACAAAGATTAGCCAGGCCGCAGGATCGCGCGGCGGCCCGTTCTGCGGCCAGTTCTTGAGTGCCCTCAGGCACGCGTCCTGGAAAGCTTCCTCCGCCGTATCGAGATTGCGGAAATAGCGCAGCAGCGCACCCATAGCCTGCGGGCGGGCAGCGCTGATCGCCGAGCTTATCCAGGCGAGGTCTGTCATGTGGCTACTCTGGTTGGGTTGAAGACGGAAACCGGTCGGATCTCATAGGATCCGCCGCTGGGATTGACCTCGGAAAGCTCGCGCGCGAAGTCGACGGCTTCGTCGAGATCGGCGCATTCCAGCGTGTAGAAGCCGAGGAACTGTTCCTTGGTCTCGGCAAACGGGCCGTCGATGACGACCGATTCGCCCTTGACCTTGCGCAGCGTCGTCGCGGCGGTGGTGGGCAAAAGCCGCGCCACCGGCCCAAGCCGGCCGGCTTGAGCATATTTTTCCTGCACATGCATGAGCTTTGCCATGACCTCGTCATCCTGTGCCTTGCTCCAGGAGGAGACGACATCTTCGGAGGCATAGCAGAGGATAGCGTAGAGCATGGGACGTCCTTTTCTGTCTCAAAGGACGAAACAGTAGGGCCTGTGCCGACATGGCGTCGACAAAAAAGTTACGCCATTTTTGTCAGCCTTCGCTTGCCTTCAACCATCTCAGCACAAGAGCCTCTTCATCATCGAGACCGTCGATCGCTCGCTTGCGCTTGTTGGCCTCGGTCATTTCGCTAAGCAGCCGCCCTTCCACCCAGGCTTCGAAAACCTGTGGATGGATGTAGCATTTGCGGCAGACGGCGCGTGTGTTGCCGAGCCGCTCGGCCACCTTGTCGATGACCGCGTTCATCACACGCTTGGTCTGCGCCTGGCTTTCGGGAAGCTCCGTCCGCGCAAACAGCGACGCGGCATGGATGGTGCCGCCCCAGGTGCGGAAATGCTTGGAGCTGAAATTGGCGCCGATCGCGTCGCGGATATAGCGGTTGACATCGTCGGAGCGCACTCCATGCCTCTCGCCGTCCTCGTCGAGATATTGGAACAGTTGCTGCCCCGGAATATCCTGCGCGCCGCGCACGACCCGGGCGATGCGGCGGTCGACCAGCTTCAATTTCCATTCCTTGCCGGACTTGCCCTTGAAGGCAAAGCGCAGGCTCGATCCCTTGATGTCGACGTGGCGGTCGCGCAGCGTCGTCAGCCCAAAGCTCTTGTTGTCGCGGGCATAGGCGGCATTGCCGACCCGGATCATCGTGTTGTCGAGCAGCCAGACAATTGCCGCCACGACGCGCTCGGCCGGCAGGCCACGGCGGCGCAGATCGGCATCGATCCGGCGGCGCAGCTCCGGCAGGCTTTCGGCAAAGGCGACAAGGCTGGAGTATTTGGCGCCGTCGCGCTCGGCGGCCCACAGCGGATGGTAGCGGTACTGTTTGCGCCCGCGCTGGTCGCGGCCGGTCGCCTGGATGTGGCCGGCGGGATCGGGCGAGATCCACACATCCGTCCATGCCGGCGGAATGGCCAGCGCCTTGATGCGGGCAATGGCTGCCGCGCCGACGGCCTGTCCTTTCGCGCCCTTGTAGGAAAAGCCTTCGCCCGCCTTCAGGCGCCGGATCCCCGGCTCGCTGTCGCTGATATAGGTGAGCGAGGCCTGTTCGGCAGCGGTCTGCGCGCCGTTCTTCGGCGCCCCATCGTCCCCCTGTCCGGCCGCCGACCGGCCGGATGGCGTCCCAGATTTGTCCAGCATGCCCGCTCCACGAGATTTTTCTCGTAGATAAGCGCCAAGCCGACTGCTGGTTCCGCGCTCAAGCTTTTTCCAGCGCGACCGGGATGACGTCGACGGCCTGGTCGCCGACCTGGCCGCCGGTGGTTTTCAGCACGCCGACGATCGGAGCCACGTCGGAATAGTCGCGGCCATAGCCAACGGTGATGTGGTCGTTGCTGGCCCGCATGCCATTGGTCGGGTCGAATTCCTGCCAGCCGGCATCGCGCCCACACCACACCTTGACCCAGGCATGCATGGCATCGGCGCCTTCGAGCCGCGGCTTCCCTTTCGGTGGAATGGTGCGCAGGAAGCCGCTGACATAACCCGCAGGAATACCTAGCCCGCGCAGGCCGGCGATCATGATGTGGGAGAAGTCCTGGCACACGCCCCGCTTCAAACGGAAGGCATCGCTGGCCCCGGTACGCACCGTGGTCGCTTCCCCGTCATAGGTGAAGTCGCGGTGGATGCGGTTGCACAGATCGATGGCCATGCCGACCGTCGAGCCGCCGGCGCTGTCGCGGGCATAGGCGGTGATCGCCGCATCGATGCCGGCATGATCGCTGGCGGCGAGAAAGTGATGCGGTGCATCCGGCGCCAGTGACCGTACGGCGCCGAGTTCTTCCCGCAGGCGCTGTAGATCGGGCGACACGTCGAGCCCAGGCTCCGGCCGTGACACCGACACGCGCGCGCTCATTCTGATGTCGAGCCCGTCATGGACGTCGCGAAACGCGATCGCGGTGACATTATTGCCGAAGAAATCGGCAAAATCCGTGCGCTCCGATGGGGTCGGCACAAACGAAAGCGAGGCCGCGATCACGCGCTGCACGCCGGCAATGGTCGGCGGCAATACACGCACCTGATGCCGGCTGCCACCGGCCGCGGCGTCATAATCGTAGCTGAGATGAAGCCTGATATCGTACAGCATGCTAACCGAAATACGCTTTAGCCAGGCTGCTGTAGAGGTTGCCGATCTCAGTTGCTAGATCGTCCAGCACCTCCGCCGACATCTCCGATGGCTCCATGACGGCAATTGCCGTGTTGAGCTGCAGGATTTCCTTGGCCGCGACCGACATATGCCCCTCCGGGCCAACCGATGGCAACAGGCCGATCTCCGCCTTCAGCCGTTCGAGTTGGAACAGGATCGAGCGCGGGTTGAGTGGGTCGAGCGCCAAGAGGTCGATCACCGTGCGCCGTCCGGCCCGCACCGGATATTGCCGGCGGTGGGTCATGACGCTGTCGCCGATCTCCAGCATCATGTCGAGCGAGCCGTCCGGCGCACCGGACCTTGTCAGTCGGGCTAGCGTACGGGCGATCTGGATGCCGCGCTCGATCCGCCGGCCGATCTCGAGGAAACGCCAGCCGGTGAAACGGTACATATTCTCGTGCAACAGGCCGGAGAAACCGGCGAGCTTGCGCAGCATGACCGTCATCGCCCGTGTCGCGTCGTCACCCGGCGCCACCGTGGTGGCGAACTGATGAATGGTCTTCGACAGGTCCTTCAGCGCCAGCCAGCCATCGGGCGAAAAGCGGTCGCGGATCTGTCCGGCGCTGTAGACGGCGTTGTCCAGCGTGCCGATCAATCCGGGCGGAATGGCCGCTTCGAGATCGACGCCGAAGGGTTCGAGATAGTCCCTGATATCGGCGAGCAGCAGCATGTCAGGATCGGACGTCTCGGCCAGCCGCACATGATAGGCGCGCAGGATGCGAACCGTATCCTCCGAGCGCTCGATATAGCGGCCGAGCCAGGTCAGGTTTTCCGCCGCGCGGCTGGGCAGGCTGCCCGGCATGGTGCGGACGAAGCTGTCATGCTCCTGCGGCAGCAGCGTCTCGCGCTCGACCGACCGGTCGCTGACCACCCAGACGTCGGCCGCCTGGCCGCCGCGCTGCATGGCGATGGCCGTCGGGTCGAGCGAAAGGCCGACACGGGCGAAACCGCCCGGCATTACCGTCCAGCCATCGGGCGTGCGCGCCAGATAAACGCGCAGGCTTGCCGGTCGCGGTTCCAGCCAGCCGCCGACATAGACCGGCGTCGTCGACAGCGTCACCGCTTCCTGGCCGACGAAACCGCTGCCATCGCTCTCGATGCGCGCGATCAGCGCGATGCGTTCCTCCGGCGTCAGTGCCGAACCGAGCCTGGTCTGGCCGTCATCCTCGAAGGCCAGCCGCGTCGACAGCGCCGGACCGATCACCATGCGATCGATATTGGCAAGCACATGGGCCCGTTCGGTTGCTTGCCCGCACCACCAGGTGGCGACGCTTGGCAACAGAAGTTCTTCGCCGCGCAATGCGCGCGAAATCTTCGGCAGGAAGGCGAGCAGCGCCCGGGTTTCCATCAAGCCCGACCCCAGCGCATTGACCGTAGACACGGTGCCGCGGCGGATCGCCTCGACCAGCCCCGGCGTGCCGATATGCGAGTCCGACCTCAGCTCCAGCGGATCGGCAAAGGCGGCGTCGAGCCGCCGCCACAGCACGCTGATCGGCATCAGCCCCGAAACCGTGCGCACCATCAGCTTTCCGCCGGCGACGGTCAGATCCTCGCCCTCGAGCAGCATGATGCCGAGATAGCGGGCGATATAGGTGTGCTCGTAATACGTCTCGTTGAGCGGCCCCGGCGTCAGAATGGCGACGCGGCCGTCATTCTCCTTCGCCATGCCGATCAGAGCATCGCGAAAGCGACGGAAGAAACCGGCCAGGCGATGCACATGCATCTCGCCATAGACGTCGGACAAAGCCCGCGTCGTGGCGACGCGGTTTTCTAGCGCAAAGCCGGCGCCCGATGGCGCCTGCGTGCGGTCGCCCAGCACCCACCAGCTTCCATCCGGCCCACGGCCGAGCTCGAAGGCGCAAAAATGCAGGAAATGACCGCTGGCCGGCATGGTGCCGACGACGGGGCGCAAAAATTCGGGGCTCGCCGCAATCAGGCCTGCCGGCAGGATTCCCTTCTCGATCAGCCGGTTCGGGCCATAGATATCAGCGACTATCTCCTCGAAAAGGTGGGCGCGCTGGACGAGACCGGCGCTGATCCCGGCCCATTCCTTGTCTTCGATCAGCAGCGGGATATGCGCCAGCGGCCATTCGCGCTCATTGGCGCCGGCCTTGTCATAGACGCGGTAATAAACCCCGGCGTCGCGCAGATACTGGTCGGCGCGGGCAAAGCGCTGGCCGAGCTTTTCCGGGCCTAGTTCCTCCAACGCCTCGATGAAGGGCGCCCAGGCCGGACGCGGACGGCCCGAAGCATCGACCATCTCGTCGACGACGCCGTCAATCGGCTGGTAGTGCTCCAGCAGACTGTGCCTCAGCGGCTTGCCGCGGACCTTTTTCTGATTCCCCTTTGCCATCGCTGATCAGAGTCTTGCTGGCCGCCTGAGGTCAAGGGTCATGGGGAAGTCTTCAGAGGCTTCTTCATTGCGCAGCACATAGGCCGACGGCGTGTGGCCCCGCGGCTCGAAGCGGGCGAGACGGCGCGCCTCGGCCTCATTGCCGTTGACCGGGAAGGTGTCGTAGCTGCGCCCGCCGGGATGCGCGACATGGTAGACGCAGCCGCCCACCGCCCGCCCCGACCAACGGTCGTAGATGTCGAAGACGAGCGGCGTGTTGACCGGCAGCGCCGGATGCAGGCCCGACGAAGGCTGCCAGGCCTTGAAGCGCACACCGGCCACCGCGACCTCGCGATTGTCGGTGACCTTCATCGGCACGATGCGGCCATTGCAGACAATGGCATGACGTTCCGGGTTGAGGCCTTCGGTCCTGACCTGCAGCCGTTCGACCGAGGAGTCGACGAAACGCACAGTGCCGCCGATGGCGCCTTGCTCACCCATCACATGCCACGGCTCCAGCGCCTGCCGCAGTTCCAGCTTGATGCCGGCATGCTGGACTTCGCCGCAGAACGGAAAGCGGAACTCCAGCTGGGCATCGAACCATTCCGGCCGGAATTCGAAACCGTTGGGCTTGAGGTCGTCGAGCACGTCGAGGAAATCCGCCCAGACATAATGCGGCAGCATGAAACGGTCATGGAGCGAGGTGCCCCAGCGCACGAAGCGGCCATCAAGCGGGTTCTTCCACGCACTGGCGATGATGGCGCGCACCAGCAATTGCTGCGCCAGCGACATGCGCGCATTGGGCGGCATCTCGAAACCGCGGAACTCGACAAGCCCAAGCCGGCCGGTCGGGCCATCGGGCGAAAACAGCTTGTCGATGCAGATTTCCGAGCGGTGCGTATTGCCGGTGACATCGGTCAACAGGTTGCGAAACAGTCGGTCGACCAGCCAAGGCAGCGGTGGGTTGCCCTGGCCCGGGTGCGGCACCTGCGCCATCGCGATCTCGAGTTCGTAAAGTGAGTCGTGCCGCGCCTCGTCGAAGCGAGGCGCCTGGCTGGTCGGGCCGATGAACAGGCCGGAGAATAAATAGGATAGCGACGGGCGCCGCTGCCATTGCAGCACCAGGCTCTTCAACAGATCGGGCCGGCGCAGGAACGGGCTGTCATTGGGCGTTGCGCCGCCGACGACGACATGGTTGCCCCCGCCGGTACCGGTATGGCGGCCATCGATCATGAACTTGTCGGCACCAAGCCGTGTCTGCCGTGCTTCCTCGTAGATCGCCGTCGTCGTCGCCACGCAGTCCTGCCAGTTGGCGGCCGGATGGATGTTGACCTCGATGACGCCGGGATCGGGTGCCACCCTGATGACGTTGAGGCGCGGATCGTGCGGCGGTCCATAGCCTTCGATATGCACGGGAAGGCCGATCGCCTTGGCCGCGTTTTCTGCGGCTGCGGCGAGCTCGAGATAGTCTTCCAGCGCCTCGACCGGCGGCATGAAGACGCACAGCCTGCCATCGCGCGGCTCGACCGAAAGTGCTGTACGCACCGCGCCGCCGATCTCGGTGATCTCCTGCTCCACCCGGTCTTGCTGGCCGGTCGTCGCAGTGAACGATACCGCCTGCTGGCGCCGCGCCATCTCGTCGGCGCCTTCCAGTTCGGCCGGAGCCGGTTCTGGCAGTATGGCTTCCCGCGCCGGCAGCGGTCCACGCGGCAGCGACGGATCGACCGGCACGATATAGGGGAACTGTGCCGGCGGCACATAAGGCAGCGTGCCCAGCGGCAGGCGGTAGCCGACCGGGGAATCGCCCGGCACCAGGAACAGCCGCCCGCGCCGCGTCTTCCATTTCTCCGAGCGCCAGTGCGGGTCCGATGCCTGGCTGTTCCAGCGCTGGACCGGCAGCACATAGCCGGATGGCTTGGTCAGCCCGCGCTCGAACACTTTCGCCATGCGGCTGCGCTCTTCCGGGTCTTCCAGTTTGGAGTTGGACGGATCGACATTGTCGGGCAGCTTGCCTTCCTTCAGCAGCCATTCGGCCGGGTCCTCATAGGCCTCGCTGACCATCGCCTTGTCGATGCCGAGTTCGCCGGCGATTGCCGTCAGCAAGCTTTCGGCTTGCTGCGGCCCGACCTTCGCATCGCTCTTTTCGTGTGCGATCAGCGACGGATCGCTCCACACCGGCTGGCCGTCGGTGCGCCAATACAGCGAGAAGGTCCAACGCGGCAGGCTCTCGCCCGGATACCATTTGCCCTGGCCGTAATGGAGGA
Organism: Mesorhizobium sp. M0514; assembly: GCF_040321145.1. Lineage (NCBI taxonomy): Bacteria > Pseudomonadati > Pseudomonadota > Alphaproteobacteria > Hyphomicrobiales > Phyllobacteriaceae > Mesorhizobium > Mesorhizobium sp. M0514. The sequence continues at coordinate 41,199 of NZ_JAMYQZ010000003.1, read as the reverse complement.
AGCCGCCCGGCGCGAAGCGTTCGCGCAATTTCCGGATCAACGCATCGGCCTTTTCGCGCTTGGTCGGGCCGACGGCGGCGGTGTTCCACTCGGCGGACTCGAAATCGTCGATCGACACAAAGGTCGGCTCGCCGCCCATGGTCAGCCTGACATCCCCCGCTTGAAGTGCGGCGTCGACCTTGTTGCCCAGCGCATCCAGCGCCTGCCAGCTTTCGTCCGAGAACGGCTTGGTGATGCGCGGATGTTCGGCGATGCGGTCGACCCGCATGTCGAAGCCGAACTCGACATTGGCGAAGCTCGCCATGCCGGAGATCGGCGCGGCGTTGCGGAAATGCGGCGTGGCCGCCAGCGGCACATGGCTTTCGCCGGTGAGCAGGCCGGACGTCGGATCGAAGCCGATCCAGCCGGCGCCCGGCAGATAGACCTCGCACCACGCGTGCAGGTCGGTGAAGTCGACGGCGGTTCCGGCTGGGCCATCGAGCGCGACCAGATCGGGCTTCAGCTGGATCAGATAGCCTGAGACGAAACGCGCGGCGAGGCCGAGATTCCTGAGAATTTGCACCAGCAGCCAGCTCGAATCCCGGCACGATCCCTTTTTCGCGGCCAGCGTTTCCTCCGGCGAGAACACGCCGGCTTCCATCCGCACGATATAGGCGATCTCCCGCTGCAGCCGCGCATTGAGGTCGACGACGAAATTGACGGTGTTGGTGGCGCTACGGTCGATGGTTGCGAGGAAAGCCGACAGCAGCGGCCCCGCCGGCTCCGGCGTGCGGTAGATGGCGAGATCGTCCCTGATGTCTTCGGGGTACTCGAACGGGAAGGTCTCGGCCGATGGCTCGACGAAGAAATCGAACGGATTGTAGACCGTCATGTCGGCGACGAGGTCGACCTCGATCTTCAATTCCGTCACTGGTTCCGGGAAGACGAAGCGGGCCAGGAAATTGCCGTAGGGGTCCTGCTGCAGATTGACGAAGTGGTTCGCCGGCCCGACCTTCAGCGAATGGCTGAGCACCTTGGTGCGGGAATGCGGTGCCGGCTGCAGCCTGATGACCTGGGGCCCGAGAACCACCGGCCGGTCATACTTGTAATGGGTCAGGTGGTAGACGGCTGCCAGTATTGCCATGGGGCCCCGGAGATCGGCGTTTCTTCAGCCGAACCCTGACACATCTATTGGCCATTCTCCAAGCAGAGATGTTGCGCTGCACCTAAATTAAGCAGCCGAAGCCGGCTACGCTGTGTCGAGATTCAGGTCAGGCCGAGTCGAAAATGGCTGATACCGAGAACCGGAGCAGAGCGTACTTTTCGTACGCGAGCACCGGAAGCGCAGGCATCGGCCATTTGCAGGCCGGCCTCACCTGAACATCGGCACAGCTTTAGAAAAACGCCTGTATCCCCGTCTGAGCCCTGCCAAGGATCAGCGCATGCACGTCATGCGTACCTTCATAGGTGTTGACCGTCTCCAGGTTCTGCGCGTGGCGCATGACGTGGTAGCCGATCTGGATGCCGTTGCCGCCATGCATGTCGCGGGCCTGGCGGGCGATGTCGAGCGCCTTGCCGCAATTGTTGCGCTTGACGATCGAGATCATCTCCGGTGCCATCTTCCCTTCATCCATCAGCCGCCCGACGCGCAGCGAGCCCTGCAAGCCGAGCGCAATCTCGGTCTGCATGTCGGCGAGCTTTTTCTGGAACAGCTGCGTGCCGGCGAGCGGCTTGCCGAACTGCTTGCGGTCGAGCCCATACTGCCGGGCCCGGTGCCAGCAATCCTCGGCGGCGCCCATCGCGCCCCAGGAAATGCCGTAGCGGGCCCGGTTGAGGCAGCCGAATGGGCCGCCGAGGCCCCTGGCGTTGGGCAGCAGCGCGTCTTCGCCGACTTCGACGCCTTCCATCACCACCTCGCCGGTGATCGAGGCCCTAAGGCTGAGCTTGCCGCCGATCTTCGGCGCCGACAGCCCCTTCATGCCCTTCTCCAGTACGAAACCGCGGATTTCGTCCTTGCCGTTGTCGCCCTTCAGCTTCGCCCAGACCACGAACACGTCGGCGATCGGCGCGTTGGATATCCACATTTTCGAGCCGGAAATCTTGTAGCCGTTCGCCGTCTTCTCGGCCCGCGTCTTCATGCCGCCCGGATCGGAACCGGCATCCGGCTCGGTCAGGCCGAAACAGCCGATCCATTCGCCCGAAGCCAGCTTCGGCAGGTATCTCTTGCGCTGTTCTTCCGAGCCATAGGCATGGATGGGGTACATCACCAGCGACGATTGCACCGACATCATCGAGCGGTAGCCGGAATCGACCCGCTCGACCTCGCGCGCCACCAACCCGTAGGTGACGTAATTGGCGCCGAGACCGCCATATTCCTCAGGGATGGTGATGCCGAGCAGGCCGGCCTCGCCCATCTCACGAAAAATGCCGGCGTCGGTCTTTTCCTCGAGATAGGCCTCCTCGATGCGCGGCGCGAGCTTGTCGGCGGCAAAGGCGGCCGCGCCATCGCGCACCATGCGCTCATCCTCGGAAAGCTGGTTCTCGATCAGGAAGGGGTCTTCCCAGACGAACGCGTTCTTGTCGGCGGCCATGGCTTCGCTCTCTCCCAAAATCTTGAAGTGCTCGGGCTTATCCACCTCCGCTTCGGAAAAATCAAACAAAATTGCATCACAGATCAATGAGGTTTAGTAATGGATCATGAACGTCCAACGCCGGCTTTTACCCAGCACCAGCGCCCTTGCCGCCTTCGAGGCCGTGGCCCGCCTTGGCTCCTTCACCGCTGCCGCCCAGGAACTCGATTTGACCCAAGGGGCCGTCAGCCGCCAGATAGCACTTCTGGAGGAACAGTTCGGCCGCCGGCTGTTCGAGCGCGACAGCCGCAATGTTCGGCTGTCCACGGCGGGCGAAATCTATGCCGAAGCCGTGCGGGCGGCACTCGGGCAATTGCGCGACGCCGCGCTCGGATTGATGAGCAATCGGCATAGCGGCATGCTGAACCTCGCCATACTGCCGACCTTCGGCACGCGCTGGCTGATGCCGCTGATCCCGGATTTCGTCGCAGAAAACCCTGACATCACCATCAACTTCGTCACCCGCATCGGCCGCTTCGACTTCGCCCGCGAACGCCTCGACGCCGCTATCCATCATGGCCAGCCGGACTGGCCGGACGCCGATTCCACATTGTTGATGCGCGAAACCGTGATGCCGGTGGTTTCGCCCGACTTCCTTGCCAGCCGCGATATCACCACGGCGGCCGACATCAGCCGCCTGCCGCTGCTGCACATGGCGACGCGCCCTGGCGCCTGGGGCGAATGGTTCGAGGAACAGGGCTTGAGCGCACCGATCGGACCCGGCATGCAGTTCGAGCAATTCGGCACCGTTGCCCAAGCCTGCATGGCGGGGCTTGGCGTCGCGCTCCTGCCGCAAGTTCTTATCGCCGGCGAATTGCAGCGCGGTCAGCTCGTGCAGGCGCCGGGACAGCCGATGCAAAGCCGCAGCGCCTACTACCTCGTCGTCCCGAACGACAAGCGCGGCCACCCGCCGGTCGCCAGCTTTCGCGACTGGCTGCTGGGCCAGGTTGAGAAGGAACCGGCCGTTCTGGCCTGGTAGCTACTTCCGCTTCATCGGCTCGGTTTCCGGCTGGAAGCGCAGCGTTTTTGCGACTTGCGTTCGGCAACTTTCGCATCGAGCTTGCTTTTGATCCGGGCGAAAGCCTGGTCTCCATCGACCGAACTGCCACTCGCCATGCCCTCGTCCCAAAGACGCCCCAACTCTTGGACACTCACTTTCTCGAAACTTGCCATATCGCGCGTATCTCCACACAAGGATGGTAGATAACGCTCTAGCGATTGCAAGGAACCATTCGAGGCTACTTCCGCTTCAAGGCATCGGCCAGTGCTGCGCCAAACGCGCCTTGCTGTGCCGGTCGTTCCGGCTGACGCTGCGGCATCGGCGAAGGTTGCGCCGGCTTTCCGCCGCCATTGTCGCGCGGCCCCTTCGGCGTCCCGCCCTCGCCGCCGTCCTTGCGCATGGACAGCGCGATGCGCTTGCGCTTGATGTCGACATCGACGACCCGCACCTTCACCACGTCGCCGGCCTTCACCACCTCATGCGCGTCCTTGATGAAACGATCAGCCAGTTGCGAGACATGCACCAGCCCGTCCTGATGCACGCCTATATCGACGAAGGCGCCGAAGGCCGCGACATTGGTAACGGTGCCTTCGAGAAGCATGCCGGGCTTCAGATCCTTGATATCGTCGATGCCATCGGCAAAGGTTGCGGTCTTGAAGCCGGGGCGCGGATCGCGGCCGGGCTTTTCCAGCTCGGCAATGATGTCGCGCACCGTCGGCAGGCCGAACCGTTCGTCAACGAAGACGCGCGGATCGAGCGCCTTGAGCGCGGCACTGTCTCCCATCAGCGAGCGCACATCGCGGCCGCAGGCAGCGACGATCTTCTTGGCCACGCCATAGGCTTCCGGATGGACCGACGAGGCGTCGAGCGGCTCGCTGCCATTGGCAATGCGGAGGAAGCCTGCGGACTGTTCGAACGCGCGCGGTCCAAGCCGCGCCACCTTGAGCAGTTCCTTGCGGCTGGCGAACGGCCCGGTCGCATCGCGATGCGCGACAATGGCATCGGCAAGCGACGCGCCTAGGCCTGACACGCGGGCCAAAAGCGGCGCCGAGGCGGTGTTGAGATCGACGCCGACAGCATTCACCGCGTCCTCCACCACCGCCTCCAGCGAGCGGCCAAGCCGGTACTGGTCGACGTCATGCTGGTACTGGCCGACGCCTATGGATTTCGGCTCGATCTTGACCAGTTCGGCGAGCGGGTCCTGCAGGCGCCTGGCGATCGACACCGCACCGCGCAGCGACACGTCGAGCCCGGGAAACTCAGCCGCCGCTGTCGCCGAGGCCGAATAGACCGAGGCGCCGGCCTCGCTGACGATCACCTTGAGCGGCTTTGGCCTACCATCCGAAGGCATGTCGGACAGCATGTCGGCGACCAGCTTTTCAGTCTCGCGGCTGCCGGTGCCGTTGCCGATCGAGATCAGCTCGACCTTATGCTGGCGGATGAGTGCTGCGAGCTGGGCCTGTGTGCCGCGCACATCGTTCCGCGGCGGAAATGGATAGACGGTCGTCGTCGCCAGCACCTTGCCGGTGCCATCTACCACCGCGACCTTGACGCCGGTGCGGATGCCGGGATCGAGCCCCATGGTCGGCCGCGAGCCGGCGGGTGCCGCCAGAAGCAAATCCTTGAGGTTGCGTGCAAAGACATGGATCGCCTCTTCCTCCGCCCGCTCGCGCAGGTCGCGCATCAAATCGAGCGTCAGGTGCAGCGAAAGCTTGATCCGCCAGGTCCAGCCGGCGACTTCCATCAGCCAGCGGTCGCCCGGCAGGCTGCCGCCGATGGCGTAGGCATTGGCGATCATCCGCTCGACCGGCTTCACCGGCGAGGCATCGTCGGCATCGACCTCGATGTCGAGCGACAACACCTCTTCGTTGCGGCCGCGCAGCATGGCCAGCGCGCGGTGGCTCGGAACATTTGCCCAACGCTCGACATGCTCGAAATAGTCGGAGAATTTCGCCCCGGCCTCCTGCTTACCGTCGACGACACGGGCACGCATGAAAGCGCGCTCCTTCATGTAGGTGCGAAGCTTGCCGACCAGATCGGCATTTTCCGCGAACTGTTCCGACAGGATGTCGCGTGCGCCTTCCAGTGCGGCCTTGGCGTCGGTCAAATCCTCGGTCACATAAGCCAGCGCCGCCTCGGCGGGCACCAACGACCGGTTGGCCAAAATAGCCTCCGCCAATGGCCCCAGCCCGCGCTCCCGGGCGATCTCGGCCTTGGTGCGGCGCTTGGGCTTGTAGGGCAGGTAGATGTCTTCCAGTTCAGCCTTGGTGGCGGCAGCCACAATTTTGGCCTCAAGTTCCTCGGTCAGCTTGCCCTGCTCGCGGATCGAACCGAGAATGGTATCGCGGCGCGCATCGAGTTCGCGCAGATAGGCCAATCGCTCGGCAAGGTCGCGCAATTGGGTGTCGTCGAGCCCGCCGGTGACCTCCTTGCGGTAGCGCGCCACAAACGGCACCGTCGCGCCCTCATCGAGCAACCCTATAGCTGCTGATGCTTGCTCCGGCCGCGCCCCGATCTCTGCCGCGATGATGGATGCGATGCGTTTGCTGTCTGCTGCCATGCTGGTCCCTGTCGCAAAGAGCGGCGACCATAGGCGCTGATGTCCGTCACGCCAACCGCAGTGTTCTCAAGCGTCAAAGAGGTCCACAGGAAAGCGCCTTGCCTTGGCTCGTCCTCAGACCATCCCGCTCAGCGCCTCGAAAAAGGCAACGATCTCGCGTTCGAGCGGATAATCTTCAGGCACCGGCTGCGACCCCATTTTTGCAATCACCACTTCCGTCTTCGGATCGACGTAGAGCCATTGGCCATGGATGCCGATGCCGCAGAAAGCACCGTTTGCCGCACCCGTTTGGTACCACTTGTTGCGATAGCGGCCCTTCGGGAACAGATGCACCATCGTGCCGCGCTGCCAGACCTCCGCGCTGCCGCCGGCAACGGTCGTATCGCGCACCCAGCCTTCCGGCACGATGCGCCGGCCATTGGCCGTGCCGCCCTGCCGCATCATCTCGCCGATACGCGCCAGGTCGCGCGGCGTCACCGAAATGCCGCCGGCGGTGCGCGCCGTACCTTCCATGTCGACGCCGATCGAAGCCTCGCTGACAGCACCCAGCGGCAGCCACAGTTTCTCGCGCATCAGGTCGGGGAAGCGCTGGCCGGAAGCTCGTTCGAGCAGCAGGCCGAGCAGATCGGAATTGGGCGAACGGTAGCGGAAGGTTTTGCCATGCGGTTCTTCGAGCCGCTGCAAGGTCAGAATGAATTCGCGCAAGCTTTCAGTGCCGCCGCCCGGATTCCACAGCGTCGCGCGGCGGTAACGGGCAAAGGCGCTTTCGGGATCGAGATAGGCCTCCTCGAAATCGAGGCTGACGCTCATGTCGAGCACATGCCGGCAGCTTGCATCGGCATAGGCCGAGCCGGCGGCTTCCGGAATGTAGGCCGTCACTGGCGCTTCCGGGTCGAACACGCCCTCGCCTTCCAATATGCCGGCGATGATGGCGGTGACCGATTTGCTGATCGAAAAGACGATGTGACGGGCGCCGAAATCCATAATGGGCGCAAACCAGTCGCCGATGACCTTGCCAGCCTTCAGCACCGTCAGCGCGTCGCTGCTCGAACGTGTGAGGAATTCGGCCACCGTTTCCGGGGCGCTGGCGATCGAAACCTTTTCGCCGAGCAGGCCGCTCAGGTCCCGCACCGGCGCTTCGACGCTTCCCGGCGTCGCCGCCACGGGAGCGGTCGGCACCAGTTCGCCAAGGTTCTGGAATGACCAGCGGTTGAAGGGGTTTTCGCGCCAGTTGGAGAGCAGCACCTCATTACGGGCAAAGCCGTAGCGGATCTCGAACGCAGTCTTGCCAGTCATGAACGTTTCCTCGGAGGGATGATTTGTTGTGGGTCAACCAAGCTTCTTGGCGATGGCGTGCACCGCCTTCAGCGTTGCCACCGAATAGGCGACATTGCTGAAATCCGGATAGCTTGAAAGCTTGACCACGACCATGCCGGTGTCCCAGTCGATATGGATCATCTGCCCGAACACGCCCCGGCACATCAGTGCGCGTGAGCGCGGGTTTTCGATCCAGAACTGGTTGCGGTAGCTGCCCTCCGGCAGGCTCGGATTGAAATCCGGCGCATGCCTGCCGTTGCGCGTCGCCTCGATCCAGTCGGCCGGCACGATGCCGCGGCCATTGTCGAGGATCAACTGGCCGAAGCGGGCGTAGTCTCGCAGCGTCGCGTTGAAGCCGCCATCGGCCAGCGCATAGCCGGCGCTGTCAACCGTGAAGCAGGCGCTCTCGTCGGCGCCGAGCTTTTGCCACAGCTCCTCGGACACCAACTGCGCCAGCCGTTTACCGGTGACCCGCTCCATGATGAAGGCAAGCACGTCGGTCTCGATCGAGCGGTACTCGAACGCGGCGCCATGCGGCCGCACCTTGTCCTTCAGCTGCAGGATCAACTCGAACAGATGCGGCGGCCATTGGAAATCCGGATCGCTGTCCGGCGGCACCGGCTTCCAGCCGGTGGCGACATCGACCTGGCCGATATCGGAATAGCGATCGGTGTATTCCTCGGAAAAGCGAACACCCGTCGTCATGTCAAGCACATGCTGCACGCTGGCGCCGTCCCAGCCGGTCGCGCCGAGCTCCTGCAGATAGGCGGTCACCGGTTTGGCCGGGTCGATCAAGCCGCGCCCAACCAGAATACCGAACACGGTGCCTGTTACCGACTTCGCCATCGACTGCGACAGATGCAGCGTGCGCTCGGCCATGCCGTTGAAATAGCGCTCATAGGCGACCTTGCCGTCTTTGAGCACCAGGAAGCCGTCCGTGTAGGTCTCGTCGAGCAGGCCAACGAGCGTCGTCGGACGGCCCTTGCTGTCTTCCACCGGCAGCGCGTCGAGATCGGTCTCTGCGCGCTCAAGACGATGGCGATGGCCATTACCGCGCCAGACCTCGATGGTCGGCAGGAATTCGCGGATGTGTTGGAAGGCCCAGCGATTCCATGGCGGCCGATCCCAGTCGAGCTTCGGCAGCACCATTTGAGGCGGCGAGCCCTGCATGATCGACGGCCGCGGATCGCTGTTGCGATAGGAGTCCATGAAAGCCATTCCGGAAAAGAAAAGACCCGGCGGCGCATGCCGCTGGGTCTGTCAGACTGCGGTTATTTCTGCAGTTCGGTCCAGATCTTGGTGTAGATGTCCTGGATCTCAGGCGCGCACATCTTCTGGAATTCGCCTTGTGCCTTCGCAGCCTCCGGAATGACGACTTCCGGGGCATCCTTCATATCGGCCGGCATGTACTTGTCCGAGCCGGTAATGGCGTTTGCGTAGCGATGGAAGGCCGAGAGGCCGGCCGCGTTTTCCGGATCCATGATGAAGTTCTGGAACAGCTTGGCGTTCTCGACATTTTTGGCTTCCTTGAGAACGACGACGTTATCGCTCCACAGGCCGTAGCCTTCCTTCGGATAATTGTAGTGGATGGCCGGATTGGCCAACCGCTGGCGCAGCGCCGAGCCGTTCCAGTCGCTGGTCGCCTTGAAGTCGCCGGCGCCCATCTTTTCGATGGTGTTGTATTCCATGGCGATCCAGTTTGGCTTGGCCGCGACAAGCGTGTCGCGCACCTTCTTCAGCACCGTCTTGTCGTCGGTGCACTGCTGCCCGCCGACATATTTGATCGCCGCGAAGATAACGTCGCCCATCTCCGGGACGACGTTGACCTTCCCCTTCAACTCGTCGGGCGTGTTGAAGATGATGCCCCAACTGTCGGCTGGTCCCTTGTAGGCATCGGTGTTGACGACGACGCCGACGGTGCCCAGCGCCCACGGCACGGAATATTTGCGGCCGGGGTCGAAGTCTGGGTTGGCCCATTCCGGCGCCACGTTCTTGAAGTTCTCCATCTTGCCCGGATCGGTCTCCTGGACGAGACCCTCCTTGATCCAGATCGGCACGTAAGTTTGCGACGGAACGGCAATGTCGAAGCCGGTGCCGCCCTGGCGTACCTTGGCGAGCGCCGTATCGTTGGAATCGTAATCGGTGATGGTCACCTTGACGTTGTATTTGGCTTCGAATTTCTTGATCACGTCGGGGCTGGTATAGTTGCCCCAATTGTAGATGTTCAGCTCGCCATCGGCGCTGGCCAGGCTCGTCGTTGCGAGCAGCGCCAACCCGATGGCGGCTGTCGTTGTTTTCCAGTTCATGGTTTTAGCTCCCATTTGTCGGTTCAGTCTCTTTTCCTGCTGACGAAGAAAAACAACGTGACGATCGCGACCGAAAGCAGCAGGAAGGCGGTCGATATCGCGTTGATCTCAGGCGTGATGCCGCGGCGGATCTGGCCGAGCATGTAGGTGGGCAGCGTATCCTGGCCGCCCGATTTGACAAACTCGGTGATGACGACGTCATCGAGCGAGATGACGAAGGCCAGCATCAGTCCGGCCAGTATGCCGGGCCACAAAAGCGGCAGCGTGATGCGGCGGAAGGTCTTCCACGGCGTCGCATACAGATCGGCGGCCGCGCGCTCCAGCGTCAGGTCCATGTTTTCCAGCCGCGCCCGGATCGGCAGATAGGCGAACGGGATGCAGAACGCCGTGTGCGCGGCGATCAGATAGCCGATGCCGGAATAGCCGGTGAAGATCTTGATGCGCGAGAAGAAGATCAGCAGCGCCACGCCGGTGACGATCTCGGGCACCATCAGCGGCTGGTTGATCGCCGCATATTTGAAGGTGAGGCCCGGATAGGACGCGGTGCGCGTGGTGGCGAGCGCGGCCATGGTGGCAAAGATTGTCGACAGCACCGCAGCGACGGCGCCGATCTGGAACGAGCGTAGCGTCGCGTCGATAACTTGCACGTTCTGCCAAGCCGACTGGAACCAGCGCATCGAAAAGCCGCCCCATTCGGAGGTCGAGTTCGCCGCGTTGAAGGCATAGGCGACCAGCACGATGATCGGCAGATAGAGCACGATAAAACAGGTCGCAGCGACCACCGTGAAGCCGGTCTGGTGCTTGATGGAAAAGTTCTTAGCCATGCCGCACCCCCGACTTGCCGGCATTGCGCACATAGGCAAGCAGCGCCACCATGACGATGATCATCACCGTGATCGACAGCGCCGAGCCGAGCGGCCAGTTGCGGCCTTGGCCGAACTGCAATTCGATCAGGTTGGACAGCATCATATTCTTGCCGCCGCCAAGCACGCTCGGCGTCACATAGGCGCCAAGGGCTGGAATGAAGACCAGGATGGAGCCGGCAATGACGCCGGGTTTGACCAGCGGGAAAATGATCTTCCGCAATACCTTGAAACGGGTCGCGTAGAGGTCGTAGCCCGCCTCGACGAGGCGAAAATCAAGCTTCTCCATGCTGGCATAGATCGGCAGCACCATCAGCGGCAGGTAGACATACGCCATGCCGATCAGGATCGCCGTGTCGGTGAAGAGAATCTGGACCGGCGCTGAGACGATACCAAGCTTAATAAGGATGGTGTTGATGATGCCTTCGTTGCGGATGATCTGCAGCACGGCGAAGGTGCGGATCAGAAGGTTGGTCCAGAACGGAATGGTGATCAGGAACAGCCAGAGATCCCTGGTTTTCTCGCTGCGCGTCGCCATGAAATAGGCGGTTGGAAACCCCAATGCCAAAGTGGCGATCGTCGTTATCACCGCCAGCTTGATCGAGCGCCAGAAGATGGTGACATGCGCTGCCGCAAGCGAAAGCGTATCGTCGAAAATGTCGCGTTCCATGAACACCGACAGCCAGGCATCGGGCGAGAACTGCCACTTCACATCTCCATAGGGGCCAGGCGTCAGGAACGAGTAGATCAGCACGATCAGCAAGGGGCCGGTCGCGGCGAGGAAGATCACCAGCAAGGCTGGCGCTGACAGCAGCCACCGGTCGCGCACATCGCGTCGCTGCGCTGCCTTGGCGACTTGTTCCGCGGTCGCCATGATCAGTCCTTCAGCACTTGCGCGGCGTCGTTGCCGATCATGATGCCGATCTGGCCGCCCTGCACGAAACCGTCACCGGCGCCGCGGCTGTTTTGACGCCGCACGATGAACGGCTCGCCACCGGCAAGGCGCAGATGGAAGTGCGTGTCGGTGCCGAGATAGACGATGTTTTCGACGGTACCGGACAGCGAAGCGCTCGGGCTGGCCGTGCCCAACTGCGCATGCTCTGGACGCACGACGATGGTGACCTTGCCGCTGGGGCTGAAGCCTTCCGGCAGCGAGGCTGGGATTTCCACACCAGACGGCAGCTTCACCGTCGCCCGGCCACCAGTCGCGCTAACCACATCCGCCTTGAGGAAGTTCGACTCGCCGATGAAGTCGGCGACGAAACGCTCGGCCGGCCGGTCGTAGATGTCGCGCGGCGAGCCGACCTGCAGGATTTTGCCCGACGACATCACCGCGATGCGATCCGACATGGTCAGCGCTTCCTCCTGGTCGTGGGTGACGAAGATGAAGGTGATGCCCGTCTCGTGCTGCAGCCGCTTCAATTCGATCTGCATTTCCTTGCGCAGCTTGTAGTCCAGGGCCGAGAGCGGTTCGTCGAGCAGGAGCACCTTGGGCTGCGGCGCCAGCGCCCGGGCGAGCGCCACGCGCTGCTGCTGGCCGCCGGAGATCTGGCTGGTGCGGCGGCCCGCCAGCGCCTCCATCTTCACCAGTTTCAGCATCTCGGCGACGCGCGCCTTGATCTCGGCCTTCGGCTTGCCCAGCATTTCCAGGCCAAAGCCGATATTGTCGGCGACCGTCATATGCGGGAACAGCGCGTAGGATTGGAAGACGGTGTTGACCGGTCGCTTGAAGGGCGGCAACGGCGCGATGTCCTGGCCGTAGAGGAGGATTTCGCCGGCGGTTGGAAAGTCGAAGCCGGCAATCAGCCGCAGCAACGTGGTCTTGCCGCAGCCGGATGGTCCCAGCAGTGTAAAAAACTCATTCTCCCGGATGGATACCGAGACCGTATCGAGGGCAGCGACCTGCCCCTCACCCGATCCGAAAATTTTACTGACGTTTACGACTTCAATTGCATTCCGATCCGGTTTTTCCGGCACGATACGCCTCACTGTTGACCCCGCTCTTGCTGGCGGAGTTTTTCCCCTGTTCGATGTGACCACACGGCCGGTAGGTTGGCAAGTCCGGCATTGAATCACAGTTCAGTCGGTCATTTCGTCTTGCAAGCGGCAAGCTGTGCAAGCCGCATGCCATTGTCAGGCCTGGTAGGTGACCTTGCCACCGCAGACCGTCGTCACCGGTCGCAGCTTGTGCAGATCGGCCGGCGCCGTCTTCTCGATATCGGCCGACAAAACCACCAGATCCGCCATGTAGCCGGGTTTCAGAACGCCTTTGCGATGCTCAGCGAATTCGGCATAGGCGCCCTCGACCGTGTAGGCGGCAATCGCTTCCTGCAGCGAGAAACTCTGGTCAGGATCGCCTTCTGCCCATGGTTTGCGCTGCACTGCCGCCTGAATGCTCAGGATCGGGTCGATCGCTGCCACCGGCCAGTCCGAGGCGAACACGACATGGGCGCCGGCGCTTTTCAGGGTGCGCCAGGCATAGCTCAGCGGCCAGCGGGCCGGTCCGATGCGTGACACCGTCGGCTCCAGTGGAAAATCCATGGCGCCGGGCGGATGCGACGGCTGCATCGAGGCGATGACGCCGAGTTCGGCAAAACGCGGCACGTCGGCTGCTGTGGTGACCTCGATGTGCTCAACCCTGTGCCGGCTGTCGCGCTTGCCATTGAGCTTCTGCGCCGCCTCGTAACCGTCGAGCACTGCGCGCACCGCGCCGTCACCGATCGAGTGCACCGCGATCTGCAGCCCGCGTTTGTCGATAGCCACGGCGAGATCGATAAATTGCTGCGGCGTGAACAGCGGCTCGCCGACCCAGTCGGGACGATCCGCATAGGGTTCGACCATAACAGCGGTCCAGGAATCGAGCACGCCGTCATAGAACACCTTGACCATGCCCGATGACAGCCACTCACTGTGGTAGCGCTCGGCCATGACGGACGCCTTCTCGAGCATGTCGAGCGTCATGAAATTCTTGTAGTGGAACGGGATCTTGACGCGGCAGGGCAATCCCTCCTCGGCCTCGATCTCGGAAAGCAGTTCGAGCTGGTAGAGATTGCCGTCCATGTTCTGGATCGAGGTGATGCCGTGGCGCGCGCACCATGCAAGCCCGCGCCGCATGATGTCACGGTCAGCGGCCCGCTCGGCGGCCGACGGCATTGGGTCGGGCTCACCGCCGGTCGACAGCCCCAGCCGCACCCGGCTTTCGCCGGCAAGGTCGAGCACCGGACCGAAGGCCTCGCCCTCGCGCAATTCGCCCGCGGCCAGGCCGTCGCCACCCATCACGATCTCGTTGCCCGGACCGAGCGTGCGTCCCTTCAGGATGCCGGCTATCTCCAACGCCTTGGTGTTGGCCCACATCGTATGGTGGTCGGGCGCTGCCATGCAGAAGGGGCGGTCGGGCAGGATGGCGTCGAGATGATGGCGTGTCACCCGCTCGTCGCCGAGCACGGTGTAGTCGACGCCCTGGCCCACAAGCATTTTCGCCTCGGGCCGCGTCGTTGCGTAGTCGCGGATGGCGCTTTGAAGCGCCTCGAAGCCATGGATACCGCCGAGTTGAAGATGCGCGAGCTCGGCCCCTCCCGAGAACAGATGCATGTGGGCTTCGATGAAACCGGGCAGGACCGAACCGCCCTTGGCGTCGATCACCTCTGTGGTCGTTCCCTTGAGTTTTTCGATGGCGGCGTGGTTGCCTATGGCGATGATGGCGCCGTCCTTGACGGCAATCGCCTCGGCGGCGGGATTGTCATCGTCCATGGTCCGCACGCGACCATTGATGACGATCAGATCAGCATTTTGACCCGCACCCGTGACAGACATCGCGACTCCGCGCTTTTGACGACTGGCTGAGACCGACAACCCTCTTGTCCGACAAGCTGCCACTCCGCTGGAGCGGCGTTATCGGACGAAAACTGATGCCAGTGCGCTGTTTCGAAATTCCCCTTGTGATCTCTCAAAACAGCGTGGATAAAAGAATGCGACTAATTATTCGCGTTTGTCAACGTGCCGAATTTCGAATGTATTGTGGACGACACACCACGCCAATGTTGAGACCGGGACCTGTGTTGAAACCGGCAGGGAACGAAGGCATCAATCCGTGAAGCGCAGTCTCAGCCGCGAAACCAGGATGGCGCTCGAACCGCGCAAGCAGCCGCGGCAGGAACGGTCGAGCAAGGTGGTCGACAGGATACTCGACGCTGCGCTGATCCTGACGCGGGAGCAAGGAACCAAGACGCCGACGACGCTCGCCATTGCCCGGCGCGCGGGCCTGTCGGTCGGTTCGGTCTACCAGTACTTTCCCAACAAGGAAGCCATTCTCCTAGACCTCGCCCGGCGCTGGCTGTCGTCGTTTCCCGAGGTGATCGCCAGGCGCATCGAGGTCACCCCACCCACCAACCGCGACGAGTTTCGGCAGGAGGTGCGCAAGCTCTTCATCGATACCTCCAGAATATATCTCGAAAACGCCACCCTGATGCCGGTGATCGAGGCGATATCCGGCAATGCCGACCTCAGGCCGATCCAGGACGAATATGACGAGCAGATCATCGCGCTTTACGCCGCGTGGCTGCAGCATGTGAACCCGGCCCTTGAAGACAAGATCGCCAGCCGGCTCGGCGTGCTGATGATGGATGTCGGGCACGCCTGCCGGCTTGTGGGGTTGAAGCGGGATCGCAAGACATACGACCTCATCGAGGACGATGTGGAAAGAATGTGGCTCGCTTTGGTCACCCCCTATCTCAACCTTGACTGATTTCGCAATTTCGAGAGGAAATTCATGAAGACTGTCTATTCGCCGCTTCATGCCGGCCATGCCGGCCAGATGGAACTGGTCACGTCGGCAATCGTGCCGGGTTTCGAAAAGCCATCGCGGGCCGAGTTCATCAAGGCGCGGGTCGAGAGCGAGAAGCTGGGGCCGATCATCGGACCGGTCGAGCACGATCTCACAGCCGCCAAGCGCATCCACAAGGCCGACTATATCGACTTCCTGCCAACCGTCTGGCCAGCGTGGAAGGCCGCCGGCCTCGATGGCACGGCGATGCCCTTCACCTGGCCGACGCGCGGCCTGCGCGGCGACGTGCCACCCAAGCGCGTCGACGCCTTGCTCGGCTATTACTCCTTCGACGCCGGCGCCACCTTCGTCGAAGGCACATGGACCGCCATCAAATCGTCCTATGACGTGGCGCTGACGGCGGCGGCCTTGGTCAAGGGTGGCGAGCGGTCGGCCTTCGCGCTTTGCCGCCCGCCCGGCCATCACGCAGGTGCCGGGTTCATGGGCGGCTACTGCTACATCAACAATGCTGCGGTCGCCGCGCAGTGGTTCCTCGACCAGGGCGCCGAACGCGTCTCGATCCTCGACGTCGACTACCACCACGGCAATGGCACGCAGGAGATCTTCTATGAACGCGCCGACGTGCAGGTTCTCAACCTGCATGGCGATCCCATGGTCGAGTATCCGTTCTTCCTCGGCCATGCCGATGAACGCGGCGCCGGCGCCGGCGAAGGTTTCAACGTCAACTATCCCATGCCCTTCGGCACCAATTGGGACGCCTGGAACGCCTCACTGGAGGATGCCTGCGTCAAGCTCGCCGCCTACGCCCCCGATATCGTCATCGTCTCCCTTGGCGTCGACACCTTCGAGAAGGACCCGATCAGCCAGTTCAAGCTGAAAAGCCCGGACTATCCGAAGATCGGCCGGCGCATGGCCAAGCTCGGCCTGCCGACGCTGTTCGTGATGGAAGGCGGCTACGCCGTCGAGGAGATCGGCATCAACGCCGTCGGCGTGCTCACCGGCTTCGAGGACAAATAGGAAAGCAATTCCAGGATAAGTGTGAGGCGGTTTTCCGGCCGGATTGCGCCAAAGAGATATGGGGCGGCTCCGGCCGCCCCGACCATCTAGGCGGCCGCAGCCGGGTTAGGTGCAACCACCGGAACGGCTGCCTTTCGCGACCGGCCGATGCGGTAGACAATCACCGCCGCAATCACGCCTGCCGCCAGGATGGCCACCGCCAGCAACGGCCGGTACCAGAACCAGGCAATCGCGATCGTCACCGTGCCGACCAGGATCGCCAGGACGAAGGCGATAATGCCGGTACCCATCCGCGCCATGCTGCCGAGGAAGGGTATGACGTCTAGGATCACCCCGATCGGGCTGAGGAACAGCGCAAAGCCTATGGTCAGCAACAGCAAGCCGGCGCCGCGCAGCAGCCAGGTGATCAGCGTGTTGGCGCTGACCGCCTCGGCGAACATCTTTTCGGCCGGGACGTTGCCGGTGTCGACCATCAGCAGCGCATCGCCGGCTTGCGTCTGGTAGGGCTCGAAGCGGCTGCCGGCCTGGCGCGCGATGATACTAACCACGCCCAGCGGCGCCAGTTCGTAGCCGATTCGATAGTCACCCAAAGCGGGCGTCGTGTTGTCATTGCCGAGAAAAATCTTGCCATCGACGATGCTGAGCGGTTTCGTTCCGATATAGGCAGCCTTTATCGCCGCCGACTGGTCGGCTGAGAGCGAATAGTCCTTGTCACCCTCGATACGGTCCAGCACTGGCGTATCGAGATCGAAGGCGACAAGCTTGCCCTCGGGAATCTGGAAGGTCCGGCCGTGGATTTCCATCGGCGGATTCTGGTGGCCGTCCGGCTTCTTGAAGTCCGACGAGTCGATCTGGCTGTCGTCCCACACCTTGGAATAGCTGTAGGTGGTCACCGTCTCTTCGCCACCGCCGAGCTTCTTGGTCGTCTCCGACTTGGACTCTTCCTTCCACTGATACATCTCGACACTGCGCGACAGCCGCAGCCCTTGCGTGGCGATGCCGAAATCCGGATCCGCCAGGCCGCTGTCCGCCGTCACCAGTCCGCTGACATGAACCAGCTTGCCGTCATTGGCGGTATCGACGCTGTCGGCGCCGACCGAAACCACCGCTCCAGAACCTTCGGCCAGCGAGCGCGCCGTCTGCACGGCGCGGCCTTCGTTCCAGAACAGCCCGATCACCATCAGCACGATCAGGATAAGGCCGAAGATGACCCCGCCGACCGCGCGCTTGATCCGCCCGAACCACGAGACGGATGTGACTTCCCGAAATGAATCGCTCATCGTTTCCCCCGAAACAAAGTTATCCCAAAATTACAACGCGGCCGGCGGCTGCGCGTTTAGCCCGTCAATCGGCGTGGATCTGCGCGCCGCAATCCCTTTCGCCGGCGCAGGCGTGCACCGCGCGCGTCGTGCCGCCATCGCCAACCCGCCACGGCGAGGCAGACAGCGGCGCCTGGCGATTGCCCCCGAGAAGATCGAGCGCCCGCATCGCCGTCTCTTCACCAGCCTCGTCACGCTTGACGATCTCGACGTCCTTGAGGCCGATCGCGGCAAGCTGCGGCATCACCACATCGGGGTCGCCCGCCACCACGATCAGCGACGGATCGAGCGACGCCAGGGCCAGCGCCTGTTTCTGAACCGCATCGAGCGTCAGCTTTGTGCGCGCCGCCATGCGGGTTTGCTGGTCCTCCAGCGTCGATCCGCTGCCGACCGCGCCAATCAGCGAGGAGAACAGACCAGCCGACGTCTCGGCCGATCCAGCCAGCGCCCGGCGATAGACAGTCACCGTGCGGTCGACTTCGTCCTGCGCCACCGGCAAGGTGGTCAGGCCGGCAAATCCTTTCAGGATTTCGGTAATCGCCGGCCCGGTGTTGGCGCGCTCGACGGTGGTTGCCACGACCAATCCCGAGCCGGCCTTCATCGGGCTCATCAGATAGCTCGACACGCCATAGGAGTAGCCCTTCTCCTCGCGGATCACCGAATTCAGCCGGCTGGAGAAATCGGCGCCAAGCAGGTTGGAGACCGCGGTCGATTCAGCGCGCTCGCTCTCGTCGGTGCCGGGCGCCGGCCGCGCCACGAACAGCGCCGACTGGCTGGCGCCGGGTTCGGGCACCAGCAGCACTTTCTGTCCCCCGTTGAAATGCGCCGCCGGCGACGGCTCGACGGCATAGCCGGCGGTGTCGCTTGTCCACGCGCCGAATGCTTTTTCAAGGCTGGCGGCGACGGTCGCGACCGGCATCGGGCCGACGCTGTAGAAGGTCACCGCCTTCGGCGTGAACTCCGCCTTGAATGCGTCCCTCGCCTCGTCGAGCGAGATCGAGGCCAGCGCCTTTGCCGACCAGTCCACCGCTGCCTTGCCCGGCACCTGCGGGATCAGCGTCGCCTTTGCCATGCGGCCGGCAACGCCGGGCAGATCCGCCTCGCGGCCGTTTAGCCAGTCGACTGTCTGCGCCATCAGCACCGTCCATTCGGTCTTGTCGAAACGAGGCTTCAGCACCGCGTCGGCGAGCAGGCCAATACCCTGGTCGAGCTTTTCCGGCGGCACGCCAAGCGTCATCATCGTGGTCAGCGTTCCGGCCTGGTGGCCGACGCCGGCGCCGATGTCGCTGGCCGCCTTGGCGAAATCAGCCGAGCCGCGATCGGCGGCCCCGCGTGTCGCCATGCTTGCTGCAAGCTCCAGCAATCCCTCCTTGCCTTCCGGCACGCTGTTCCAGCCGCCGGCGGCACTGGCCGCGACATACACCATCGGCGCTTCCGGCATTGTGTAGTGGACGAGTTTGATGCCATTCGAGAGCGTCGCCGTTTCCATGGCGGGCAGTGTTGCCGAAGGCGCTTGCTCGGCCGCATGCTTCGGAATGTCGATCGCCGCTCGCTCCGGCGCGGTGAACGGCTGCGGTGTGCCGGACGACCCGATCAGTGCATCGGGATAGCCGCCGCGCGGGCCGGGCTTCAGCACCAGTATGCTGGCGTCTTCCGGTTTCAACAGCCGCTTCATCGTTGCCTCGACATCCGCCACGCTGGCGTCCTTCACCCGCGGGTCGTCGACCAGCGCGCTCTGCGCATCGCCGAGCACGTCGGCATTGTAGGAGACGACGCCGGCGCGATCCTTCAGTGCTTCGCTGCCGAGCCGCGCTGCCTGCAAGATGCCCGTGCGCGCACGCTCGACATCGACCGGATCGAGCGGGGTCTTCAGGAAATCCGCAAACGCCGTTTTCATCGCGCTTTCCAGCGCTTCCGGCGCCACACCTTCGGCGGCACCCGCCTCGAACGTAAAGCGGCCACCGAGCAGACCGCCGGTCCAGCTCGCGCTGGCATAGGTGGCAATGCCCAACTGCGAAACCAGCCGGTTGCGCAAAAACCCATATTCGCCGTTGCCGAGCAGTTCGGCGGCAATGCTGAGCGCACCATTGTCGGGCGACTGCGCCACCGGGCCACTGAAGCCGACCACGACGATGGGGCTTGGCACACGATCCTCGAGCACCAGCTTGAGCCGGGCCTGCGTCGGTGCCGGCACCGCGGGCCGCGCCACATCGGCGCCGCGCGCCACGCGGCCGAACGTGTCGGCAATCAGCGCCTTGGTGTCGTCGATCTCCAAGTCACCGACCAGCACCAGCACCGCATTGTTGGGCAGATAGTAGCTGTTGAAGAAACCCCTGACATCGTCGAGCGTCGCCGCATCGAGATCGGCGACCGAGCCGATGACCATGCGGCTATAGGGATGCGGCTTCGGGAACAAGCCGGACCAGAAAGCTTCCCAGCCGGATGCGCCGGCCTTGTCGAGCACGTTCTGGCGCATCTCGTTCTTGACCACCGAGCGCTGCAGATCGAGCTTGGCCTGAGTCACCGAGCGGCCGAGATTGGCCATGCGGTCTGCCTCAAGCGACAAGATCATCGGCAGTGACGACGACAGCCCGTCGACATAATAAACCGTGCCGTCCTCGGTGGTCCAGGCATTGATCTCGTTGCCGAGTGCGGCGTGCGCGCCGAACACGTTCGGCCAGGCCGGCGTGCCGGAAAACATCAGATGTTCGAACAGATGCGCAAAGCCCGAGCGTCCCGCGGGTTCATTCATCGACCCGACGCGGTAGCGCAGGTTCATCACCACCTTCGGCACGCGATGGTCGGGCACCAGCACCACCTGCAGCCCGTTGTCGAGCGCATAGGTAACGGTCGGCTCAGCCTTGGCGGGCGCTGCCATGCCGGCAAGAACCGCAAGCACCACCGTGAACGCCAGGAAAACCTGCTTCATCATGACCCCCGATGCTGATGGCCGCGAGCAAGCGCCGCCAAATCCGCCGTATGACCGAAGGGATGCCCACCCCTCCCGGCTGCCGAGACCCTATCGGAATCGATCGGCCCTCGATACGGCAGTATCGCAACACCCTCTGGCTTTTTCGTGTCGGCGTTTCAGGCCTTTTGCGGCGGAAAAGGCCGCGAAAGCCGCCCCTGAGTCGCTTGAGTCCAATAATATTGATTTTGTCAAATCGCGTTTGATGTCGGATTCATCTGCGGGTAGATTAGACCCGAATCAGCCGGTCCTTGGGGGGCGCGGCAACCACCCAAAGTCTCAAGTTCCGGCCAATGACCGGCACCAGACGCGGACGGCTTCGCGTTCCCTGAATGGATTCGGCGATCAGCGCGACCGCCGCGCCGTGTGAGTGCTTCGTAAACGTGATGCGTCTTCAAGTTCGGCCGCTGCCAACCCCAGCGTCCGGGCTCAAGAAAAGACTCCGGCCATGACATACAACCAAAGCATCCAATGAGCAGTTCCGCCGCGCTTCTCCAATCCGATACGTTAGGCTCGCGCCTTGAATCGCGCGGCGATCTCACCTCCTTTTTCATGCAGCTTGCCGCCGAGATCGGCGCCGACAGCTACATGCTCGTCGCCATCGTCCACGACCAGGATCGCAACGACGCCCGCATCGTCTCATCCAACTGGATCTTCGACGCCATTGAACTGATCGGCAAGCGGCTGATCGCCGGCCTTGCCCAGGGACCGCTGACCGTTGCACCTGGCATCCGCCCGAGGCCGCTGGTCGCCGCCGCGGCGCCCGACGCCGGCGGACTGCTCACCGGCGAAGAGGCGCGCCTGCTCGACGTGCTTGGCCATGCCGAAGTCTATTCACTGCGGCTCAATGTCGGTCGCCAGCGGCTGTTTGCGCTTTTCTCGGCGGCCGAGGCCGGCAGTATCGACCAGCCGGCGCTGATGAAGGCTCAGTTGAAGTGCTGTTACGCGCTGTCCGCCATCCCGCAATTGATCGCCGCCGCCGCCATGCAGGACCCGCTGTCCGACCGTGAGCGCGAATGCCTGTTCTGGGTGTCTGAAGGCAAGACCACCGATGAGGTCGCGGTGATCCTCGGGGTCTCGTCCAACACCGTCAACAGCTACATCACCCACGCCATCCAGAAATTCGCGGCCTCGAACCGCGCGATGGCCATCGCCACGGCGATCAGGAGCGGCATCATTTGAAACACGCTGACATCAAGGCGGCGGCCGAAGCCCTTTTCAACGAGCAGCGCAATCCGTTCGGCGCCTTCTCCATCGGTTCCGAGACGCACCATGCCGTTACCATCCCGGACGCGGTGCGCCGCTGCCGCTGGATCGCCGTCGACATCAACGCGTCGGCGTTTGGCCTCTATTTCGTCAGCCCCTCCCCGGAACGGGCGCGCCTGGTGCCGAGCTTCGATTCCGACTATCCAGCCACTGCTGTTGCGACCAAATTCATCGCCGGCGCCAATGGCGAGGAGATGGTTCGCCACAGCGGCGCCTCGACAGCGCCGCGCTGGTGGGCCGATGACGGCATCGCCGGCTCGGACGCCGTCTTCAAGAACCTCGCCTGGGCGGAGCGGACGGCGCCGCTGGCGCCGGGCACCAACGGCATTGCCTTTCCCGTCCATGCCGATCGCGGCCATTGCGGGCTGGTGGTGTTCCTCGGCTCGACGATCGCTCTGCCGGAGGACACGCTCTACGAAATCCACGCCCGCTGTTTTTCGCTGTTCGCCGCCGTCGCCCGCATTCGTCCGAACGATGCCGGCCGGATGCGGTCGATCTCCAAGCGTGAACTGGAGTGCCTGAAGCTGACCGCCAACGGCAACACCAGCGAAGAGATCGCCAGGCTGCTGAAGCTGTCGGTCCACACCGCCAACCAGTATCTCACCCAGTCGACGCAGAAGCTCAACGCCGTCAACCGCAACCAGGCGGTGGCCAAGGCGCTGCGCCTGGGTCTGATCGAGTGATCAAAGCCGCGTCCGGCGATTGGGATAAGACAAAAGATCAGCGATAGGCGAGCGGCTCGGTCCGGCGAATGCGCGCCTCTTCGATGACCGTCTCCAGCAAGGCGGTGTTGTGCTCGGGGTCTTCGCCGGGCTTCTCGAACGACACATAGTTGACCGCGACCGAAGACCTCTCCTCGCTCAGCGTCAGCTGGAAATAGACGGTGACGCCCGGCGGCCGAAGCTCGAGATCGAGCACGATGCGCGGGCTGCCGCTCCAGTCGACATGTGCCTCTCCGCCATGGCCGAGCCTGAGCGTGCCCGGCAGGAAAAAAAGCTCCACAGCCGAATCCACCAGATCCGACAGGCAAGCGAAATGCTCGAGCCGGATGAAGGCGATGTAGTCGGCGACGTCGATCAGCCGCAACTCGTCGACCACCTGCTCGATGGCCTTGGCGACAATGAGTTCGCGGGATTTTGCGTGCGGTTGGCGGTTCATGAAATTTGTCTCCGCTCAGCCTTTTTTTTTGGAGTAGACGATCCGCACCAGTTCGGCGACGGCCTGGTAGAATTGCGACGGGATCACGCTATCAACCGAAACTTGCTTGTACATGGAGCGGGCAAGCGCCACGTCCTCGAAGATCGGGATGTTGTGCTCCTTGGCAATCTCGCGAATCTTGAGCGCCACCAAGTCCTGGCCCTTGGCCAGCACCAGGGGTGCTGAATCCTCGTCGCGGACATATCTGAGCGCGATGGAAAAGTGCGTCGGATTGGCGATGATCAGCGTCGCGCGCGGCACGGCCGTCATCATCCGCTTGCGCGCCCGGTCGCGCGCCAGCGAGCGCAGCCGCGACTTGATGATCGGGTCGCCCTCGGACTGCTTGAACTCGTCCTTGACCTCCTGCTTGGTCATCCGCAGATCCTGCTTCCAGTGGAAGCGCGACCAGACGACGTCGACCGCCGCGATCAGCCCCATGACGAAGACGATCGCCACCAATATGTCGACGGTGATGCTTTTGATGACGAGGCCGAAAGCGACGGGGTTGGTGATCATGCCGGCCAGGAGCTGGCGGTAGTCCTGCGATAGCGTGAAGTAGAGCACGATGCTGGCGAAGCCGAGCTTGCCCAGCGACTTCAGGAACTCGACCCAGCCCTGAATGCCGAACATCCTGGTCCAGCCTTTGGCTATCGAGATGCGCGACAGTTGCGGCCGGATCCGCTCGCCGACGACTTGCGGCATGTTCTGCAGCACCGAGGCGCCGATGCCGGCCACCACCAGCAGCGCCAGCAGGCTGACAACGGCATGGCCGATCTCCATCATCACGGTCTTGTAGAGCGCGATGACGTCGGTCTCGGTGTCCATCGGCCACGCCTCGGGCTTCTCCAGGAACATCGACAGGAACATGCCGAGATTGACGACCGCGTCCTTGGCGTAGAAGACGGTGAACACCAGTATAGCGATGAAGGACGCCAGAAGTGCGGCCTCCCTGGAATGGGGCAGCTTGCCCTGTTCGATGGTGTCGCGGATCTTCTTTTCGGTCGCGTCTTCGGTTTTGGAGTCTTTGTCCGCCGCTTCAGCCATTGTGGGGTCTGTTGCTCAGCGTCAGGCCGCTTCGCTCTGCTGCGATGAAGGGAGTTCAAATGCCCCCTCTCGCGACAGCCGGATTGTAGCCACGGCAACGGTCTTGCGCGCCGTCATGATGTCGGCAAGCTGGATACCTTCCGAGCCTTGGCCGAGCTCGGACTCGATCATGCGCCGCGACCGGGCGCCGATCGCCGACAGCACCGACTCCGTCAATGCGGGCGCCGCACCGCGCAGCGCCAGCGTGATCAGTTCGGTCGACAGCCCGTCGAACAGAAGTACCCTCGCCTTCTGCGTCAAAAGCGGCAGATCGTCGAAGGCAAACAACCTGGAGCGGACACCGCCGAGGTCCGGCGTGCCGGCCTCTTCCAGATCCTGCATGACCTCTTCCAACTGAGGCTTGTCCATCTCGTTGAGCATACTGGCGACGCGCGCCTGTCCCGCCGAGATGTCCTTGGTCGCAGTCTGCGCCAGCACGCTGGCGCGCAGCTGGTTCTCGATGATCCTGGTCGCCGCGTCCGGAATGGTCGCCATCGTCACCATGCGCTTGATGATCTGGCTGCGCATCGGCTTTTCCATGGTCAGCAAAATGTTGGCGGCGGCCTGCGGCGCAAGCTTCGACAGCACCATGGCCGCGGTCTGGGGATGCTCGGCGGCAAGGAACGTGCCCAGACGCGTCGGCTCGAGCTTTTCCAGCTCCGGCCAGATCGGCGGTGGTCCTTCCGGCGCAACCTCGAAGCGCTTGTCGCCCATGATGGCGCTCATCTCTTCGGGCGACAGCGATTCATTGAGGATCGTGTCCATCCGGTCGGCGGAATCGAGCAGGCCCGCGCCTTCGGTGAACTCGGCCTCGAATTCGGCGACGATGCGTTCGAGGTCGCTTTGCGGAATGGTGCGCAGCAGCCGCGCCCCTTCGATCAGCGCCTTCAGTTCTTCCTGTTTGAAGAATTTCAGCAGCCGGCTGGCCGAAGGCTTGCCCATCGCCACCAGGATGGCGGCGGCCTTTTGCGGGCGCGTGAGCGTCACCGGCGTCGTCATGGCATAAGCTCCGATCGCTGCTGAGACCGCATGTCGTCTAATCCTCAGGCGCTCTTGGCGGCAGCGATAATTTCGGTCAGCCTGATGCCGAAGCGCGACGGATCGCTTTCCAGCACGGTGATCTCGCCGCGCGCGATCTTGCGGCCGTTGACCACGACATCGACCGGTTCGCCGATGCGCCGGTTGAGCGCCACCGTCGAGCCCTTCTGCAGCGCCATCAGGTCCGACACCGGCATTTCCGTACTGCCGAGGATGATCTGCACATCGACCGGAATGCTCATGATGATGTTCGAATTGGCGCCGGACGTGGCAGCCCGCAAGGCGGCGTCGGGGCGCTTTTCCTCCTCCTGGAGGACACCGCGCAATTCCTCGATGGCGCGGTCGAGCTGTTCGTCCGGCTGGTCGATATTGGCTTCCACCTTGGTCTTGGCCATCAGTCGTCTCCAAATGCTTGGGCTTGCCCGGCGTCAGCCCGGCATGAGCCCATCGATAAAATCCTGACCGGCATCGTAAGGATGCCTGATCCGGACGGTGTAGTTCTGCCCGAGTTTACCGAATTCGCAGACAAACAGCGTCTTGTCGCGCGCGCTCAGCTTGGCCTGCGACTGCGCGGTTTCCTCGAACTCGATGATCTGGCCCGGCTCGAAGCCGGCGAGGTCGCCGAGCGTCAGGCGTGCCAACGGCATGGTCGCTTCGAGCGTCACCGTCGAGCGCATCACCTCTTCGGAAAAACGTGCCCGCCAGTCGGAGGTCGTGCCTTCGCTGTCGTGGACATCGGCGATACCGCGTGTGGCCAGCAGGATGCGCTGCGGGATCATCACCGTGACCGTTCCGCTGTCGGTCGGCGTCGAGATGCCGAAGACGATGCGCACCGCCGCGCCATCGCGCAGCACGCGGCGCTTGGCTTCGCTGCCCGAAAGCGCCCGCGGCACCGGCAGCCGCAGCTCGAGCGAGCGCCGGCCCGATCCGTTCAACGCCTGCGCAACTTCCTGGAAGACCGTGGTCGCGACATCGGTCTCGATCTGCGACAGAGCGCGCTCGATCGGCGAAACCGGCTGATCCGGATCGCCGCCGAACAGCGCGCACACCATCACGGCGATGGCCGGCGCATCAGCCACCAGCGTCATCGCATCCGAAGACGTCGGCGATGCTATGATGGTCATGGCAAAGGCATCGCCGGCATTCGTGCGGGCATCGGGAACACGGCTGATCTCGACCGCGCGCAGGTCGACGGTGACCGGTGCGCCGAGTTCGCCGGCCAGGCTCTTCTGCAGCAGCGGCAGGGCGCGCTCGCCCATCGAGCGCCCGGTGCCGATGACATGAGCGGCCTCACCGCTGTCACCGACCAGACGCTCAATGATCAGCGAGCGGGCTTGCGAGGGGCTGCCAGGACTTGTCATGACGGCGTGCGGTCCTGTCTGTCGTCATGCATGGCTCAAGCCGCTTTCTTCTCGGCGGAAGCTGTGTTCATCGTGCTTTGCTCGACGGCATCGATCGTCGGCCGCTCATAGGACGAGATGGTCTTGCGACCGAACTCGATGGCCACCTGCGGCAGGGCGCCGTTCATGTAGGCAAGCAGCGTCTGCTTGACGATGATATAGAGGCGGTTCTTCTTCTCGCGCACCGTCTTGATCTTGGTGGCGACCGGCCCGACCACCGCATAGGACAGGAAGATGCCGAGGAAGGTTCCGACAAGGGCAGCGCCGATCAGGCCGCCGAGGATTTCGGGCGACTGGTCGAGCGCGCCCATCGCCTTGACCACGCCGAGCACGGCGGCGACGATGCCGAGCGCCGGCAGACCATCGCCCACCGCCACCAGCGCATGGTAAGCCTTCATCTTGTCGGACTTGATGGTCTGGATTTCCTCGTCCATCAGCGCCTCGATCTCATGCGAGCGGGCATTGCCGATGATGATGATGCGGCAGTAGTCGCAGATGAAATTCGTCAGGTCGTGATTCTTCAGCACGGTCGGGAATGCCTGGAAGATCGCCGATTCCTCCGGATTGTCGATATGTGCCTCGACCTCGCTGCGCGACTTCGAGCGCAGTTCGCGCATCAGGCTGTGCAGCACGCCCAGCGTCTCCAGATAGTCGCGCTCCTTCGGCACCGCCTGCTTGAACGCTTCGAGGATACCCCTGCCGGTGTCCTTGACCGTCTTCATCGGGTTGGCGACGAGAAAGGTTCCAAGTGCGGCGCCACAGATGACCACCGCTTCCCAAGGCTGCATCAGCACATGCAGATGGCCGCCCATCGCCATGAAGCCGCCGAGAACACAGCCGAGCGTCACCACAAGTCCGATCAGAATGCCCACGCCAGATCCTTCCGCATCACGTCAGGCCTAACCGATAGCCCCCGTGCCTTGTGTGAGGCTTGAATCATGCAAGGTGAAGCGATTCAGCCTCGCGCAAGCAAGTCCGCATAGTCTTGCTTTTGAAGCTGCGACCGGAGGCATGTCGTGTTGAGCACTTTTACCAGCTACCAGCTCATCGCCAGGGACATCCCCAAGGCGATCGACCGCATCGAGGCGGAGCCGATCACCAAGCGCGACACCGACTACTATCTCGCCAACATCGGCAGCGTGAAATCGATCGACGATTTCGTCAAGAACGACCGGCTGTTCAAATATGCCATGAAAGCCTTCGGTCTCGGCGACATGGCTTACGCCAAGGCCTTCATGGTCAAAGCGCTGAAGGAAGGGGTGTCGGATTCCGACAGCTTCGCCAACAAACTGAGCGACAAGCGTTATGCCGAGTTCGTGTCGGCCTTCAATTTCGCCGCACTTGGCGCTAATGCCACGAGCTACAATTCGGCACAGCAGGGCGTGACCAACAATTACGGCCTCCAGGTCTCGGTCGGCCCTTCGCAGAACGGCTTCACCTACTACAAGGGCGAAACCTCGTACTACCTGAGCAACATTTCCAACGTAAAATCGATCGACGACCTGATGGGCAACGATCGCCTGCTCACCTATGCGATGGCCGCGTTCGGCCTGGACGCCGACGCCGAGCCGGCTGCGACCGTGCGGGCCATGCTGGAAGGCGGCGTCACCGACCCGAACAGCCCCGCAAACACGTCGACAAACAAGGGCTATGCGGCTTTCGTCGCGGCTTTCGACTTTGCCCAATATGGCGACCAGGCTACGGCGGGCGACGCCGTCCAGCAGGCGGTGCCGAAGGCTGTGATCGGCGGAACCGGACTGTTGCTCGTCAAGCCGACCGCGCAATACATCAAGGGCGAGGCCGACTACTACGCAGCCAACATCTCCAAGGTGAAGTCCATCGAAGACCTGCTGAAGGACAAGCGCCTGCTGACCTTCGCCATGGCTGCCTATGGGCTTGATGCATCGACCCAGACGACGAAGCAGATCCGCACCATGGTCAATGGCGGCGTCACCGATCCGTTGAGCCCCGCCAACCTCTTGGCCGACAAGAGCTACGCCAACTTCGTCACCGCCTTCGACTTTGCCCAGTACGGCGACCAGGCAACCACGCGCGACGCCGTGCTGAAGACGACGCCGAAGCTGTACACGACCGAGTCCAGCCTTGGACTCATCAAGCCGAATGCGGACGCTGTCCAGGCCGAGACCAGCTACTACCTCGCCAACATCACCAAGGTGAAATCCGTCGACGATCTGATGGCCGACAGCCGCCTTTATAACTATGCCCTGTTCGCCAGCGGGCTCGATCCTGCGACCACCAACAAGGATCTCGTGCGCGATGTCCTGGAGGGTGGTGTCCGTGATCCCGCCAGTGTCGCCAACAAGCTCTCCAACAAGGCCTATGCCAGGCTCGCCACCTCGTTGAATTTCGAAGCCTACGGCGAAGCGGCAACGACCCGCAGCCCGTCGCAGCAGCCGGTGGTCGACAAATATATGCGCCAGACCCTGGAAGAAGACGCCGGCAAGACCAATGACGGCGTGCGGCTGGCGCTCTATTTCGAGCGCAAGGCCTCGACCATCACCAACTGGTACGACGTGCTGGCCGACACGGCCCTGGCCAGCGTGGTACGCACCGCCATCGGCCTGCCCGATTCCTTCGCTGCCGCAGATATCGACAAGCAGGCGCAGGCCTTCGAGGCAAAGCTCGACCTCACCGATTTCACCGACCCGGCCAAGCTCGAGAAATTCCTCACCCGCTTCACCAGCCTTTGGGAAATCAATCATCCGACCTCGACCGCCCAGACATCGATCGGTGTGCTGTTTGCGCAGCCGACCACCGTCGGCATCTCGACCGATCTGATGATGGCCATGCAGAAACTGAGATTCTGAGAACACCATGCAGGACAGCCTTTACGTCGCCCTTTCCTCGCAGATCGCGCTTGAGCGCCGTCTCGACACCATCGCCGATAATGTCGCCAACGCCTCGACCATCGGCTTTCGCGCCACCGGCGTGAAGTTCGAGGATGTCGTCTCCGGCAGCGGCCCCAAATCGGTGTCCTTCGCCTCCTCCGGCAAGACCTATTTGTCCGGCGCGCATGGCGCGATGACGCAGACCGGCAACCCGTTCGACTTCGCCGTCCAGGGCGATGCCTGGTTCGGCATCGACACCCCGGCCGGCACCGTGATGACGCGCGACGGACGTTTTTCGATGAACGAGAACGGCGAGTTGATGTCGCTCGAAGGCCATCCGGTGCTCGACGCCGGCGGTGCGCCGATCCAGCTCGACCCGCGCGACGGCCCACCCAAGGCGGGCGCCGACGGCTCGCTGCGCCAGGGCGACAAGCTCGTCGGCGCCATCGGCCTGTTCAATTTCGATCCCGGCCCGAATTTCGTCCGCTACGGCAATTCTGGCATCGTGCCCGCGCGTGCGCCGGAGCCGGTCACCGACCGTTCCGATCTCGGCGTCGCGCAGGGCTATGTCGAGGAATCCAACGTCAATCCGGTGCTGGAGATGACGCGCCTGATCATGGTCCAGCGCGCCTTCGAGAACACGGCGGCGCTGATGCGCCAGACAGATGCCTCGACCGACGACGCCATCAAGACGCTCGGCTCCAAGTCGTAGCAGCATGTCGAGCAGCAAATCATCGATACGCGCGCTTGAACGGCAACCGGAGACAGCACCGGAAAACCGGCTGGATGCGCTGGAGCGGATCTGGCGCCGCTTCGATGACACCGAGACGTTGCTGCGGCGCGGCGGCCGTGTTTCGGAGGTTTCGCCAACGCATTACAAGGTGCGCGGCCTGTCTGAAGTCGCCAGGCTTGGCGACCTCGTCGAACAGCGCGGCAATGCCGGCACGCGCCGCGGCGAGATCGTCAGGATCGGCCGCGACGAAGTCGTCATCGCCCCCTTCGAACGCAGCGCCGACGCCGGCATCGGCGACGCCGTGTTTCGCCGCGGCCCGCTGACGGTAACGCCGCTTGCCTCGTGGCGCGGGCGCGCCATCGACGCGCTGACCCGCGTCATCGATGGCGGCCCGCCGCTGATCAGGATCGGCGAGGCTGCGAGCGGCGACGGCACCACGCCCGGCGCCATGGCGCGGCAGCGCGTCGGCACCGCCTTCACGACCGGGGTCAAGGTCATCGACATCTTCACGCCGCTCTGCCTCGGCCAGCGCCTCGGCATTTTTGCCGGTTCCGGCGTCGGCAAGTCGACGCTGCTCGCCATGCTGGCCGGCGCCGACGCCTTCGACACCGTGGTCGTGGCGCTGATCGGCGAGCGCGGCCGCGAGGTACGCGAATTCCTCGAAGACACGATCGGCGCAGAGAGCATGGCCAAGACGGTCGCCGTCGTCGCCACCAGCGACGAGAGCGCCATGATGCGCCGGCGCGCGCCGGATACCGCCATGCGCGTTGCCGAACATTTTCGCGACCAGGGCCATCGCGTGCTGCTGGTGCTGGATTCGATTACCCGCTTTGCCCATGCGCTGCGCGAGGTGGCGACCGGCACCGGCGAGCCGCCGGTCGCCCGGGGCTATCCCGCTTCGGTTTTCACCGACCTGCCGAAGCTGCTCGAACGCGCCGGACCTGGCGCTGAAGGCCCCGGTATCAAAGGACAGGGATCGATCACTGCCATCATCTCGGTGCTGGTCGACGGCGATGACCACAACGACCCGGTCGCCGATTCGGTACGCGGCATCCTCGACGGCCATGTCGTGCTCGACCGCGCCATTGCCGAACAGGGCCGCTACCCCCCGGTCAATCCGCTGTCGTCGATCTCGCGCCTCGCCGACAAGGCATGGAGCCCCGAGCAACGCATGCTGGTGACCAGGCTGAAATCGATGATCTCGCGCTTCGAGGACACCCGCGACATCCGCCTGCTCGGTGCCTATCAGGGCGGCGCCGATGCCGAGCTCGATATTGCCGTGCGCCAGGTGCCGCTGATCTACGAGGCGCTGACGCAGTCGCCCAGGGATCGCGCCTCGAGCGACGCATTCTCCGACCTCGCCCGTCATCTGAAAGGCAAGCAAAGTGTCGATGCAGGAGACTGAGCTTCAGTACACCGAGCGGCTTTTGCGCGAGATGATCGCAGAGGCCAGTGCCGCCGAGGAAGCCCGGGCCAACGAAGCGAGAGCTGTCAGGGCAAAGGCCGATCTCGACAAGGCCGCCAAGGCTGAGGCCATTCTGGCCAGGGCCGCCAGGCCATTCTTGCCCAGGGTAGCCAGCGTAGTCGAGTCCACTGTGCCTCGCTTGGCCGAGCCTGCCTTGCCCAGCGTCGTCAAGCCTGAATTGCCAAGGACCCCTCGCGCCGGCCCCAAAGAAGCGATCGAGACCAGTCGTGACTCGCTTCTCGACGGGCTGTTCCCGGTCACCGAATGGCCGCAGCCGCCAAGGCCGCAATATCCCAGGCTCGACAAGAAATCCGACCGCCGCAGCGATATCGTCTTTGCCGCGCTCGGCATCACGCTTGGCCTGATCTGCGCGCTGTTTCCCTGGTATATCTTCTTCAATCAGGACCAGTTCGGCGTGCAGGCGATCAAGTTCGGCGGCAGCGGCACCAATGCAGGGCGGGTCAGCGGCGGCTCGCAGATGGAGAACAGCGGTCAGCCGCTGACGGCAAACGATGTTCCCGATGTCGACCTGTTCGCCACCGGCACGCTGCAGGACCCCGAGGACAAGACCCAGCCTCCCGGCGTCGACGAGCAGCCCTTCCCGGCGGGCGCCAAATTTCGCATGGTTCATGTCGCCAATGGCCGCGCCATGATCGAGGACGATGCCGGCCTGTGGATCGTCCAGCGCGGCTCGAAGCTGCCCGATACCAGCGTCGTCTCGTCGATCGAGCAACGGGGCGGCAAGTGGGTCATGGTCACCAGCACCGACCAGGTGATCGAACTCTCCAAATAGCGGCACACCGGATTTACCCCCGAGCCGCGCAAGGTCCGCGCAAGACTGGCAGCCTAGTCTTGTACGTACCAGCCCGGAGATCCCCATGGAGCCCGTCAATCTTTTCGATCTCGCCGCCAAGCAGTCGCAATGGCTGTCGGTGCGCCAGTCGGCCATTGCCGGCAACATCGCCAACGTCAACACGCCGGGCTACACCGCCGGCGATGTCGAGCCGTTTGAGAAGGTGCTCGACCGCACGGCAGTGTCGCTGACCGCCACCCAGGCAGGCCACCTCGGCACTGCCGCCACCAATGCCGGCTTCACGGTCAAGCCAGAAGAGACGACCGGCGCCATCATGCCCTCGAAGAACACGGTCGTGGTCGAGAACGAACTGATGAAGGCCGGCGAGGTCCGCCGCTCGTTTGAACTCAACACCGCGATCGTCAAGGCCTTCCATTCGATGATGATGATGGCGGTGAAGAGCTGACCATGGACGCTTTGACCTCAGCCCTCAAGATCGCCGCGTCCGGCCTCAGCGCCCAGTCTGACCGTTTGCGCGTCGTTTCGGAAAACCTTGCCAACGCGCAGTCGACCGGCAACACCCCGGGCGCCGACCCCTATCGCCGCAAGACCATCAGTTTCGTCTCGGAACTCGATCGTGCCTCGGGTGGCACGACGGTTGAGGTCAACTCCATCGACCGCGACCCCAGCGACTTTCCCGTCGAATTCCAGCCCGGCAACGAGGCCGCCGACGACAAGGGCTACGTCAAGATGCCCAATGTCAACGTGCTGGTCGAGATGGCCGACATGAGCGAAGCCAACCGCTCCTACGAAGCCAACCTTCAGGTCATCAAGCAGGCGCGTGATCTGATCTCCATGACCATCGACCTGATGAGGAACCAGTAATGATCAGCGGCATTGGCGGTATCGGATCGCTTCCCCTCAAGCCGGAGATCGGCGGCGCCGATACCACGACCGACCTGTTCCAGGGCACCAGGGCGCCGATGGCCGGCAGCGAAATCGGCACCACCTTCGCCGAAGCGCTGAGCCAGGCTGCTTCAAAGACCGTCAACACCTTGCAGAATGCCGAGCAGGTGTCGATCCAGGCGCTGAGGGGCGACGCCGACACCCGCCAGGTCGTCGACGCCGTCATGAGCGCCCAGCAGGCCCTGCAGACCACGATCGCCATTCGCGACAAGGTCGTCTCCGCCTATCTCGAAATCAGCCGTATGGGCATCTGAGGAGAACTTGCCGTGAAAGCACTCGCCATCGCAGCGACCGGCATGAATGCCCAGCAGACAAATCTGGAAGTCATCGCCAACAACATCGCCAACATCAACACCACCGGCTACAAGCGCGCGCGCGCCGAATTCTCCGACCTGCTCTACCAGGTCGACCGCACGCAGGGCGTGCCCAACCGCTCCAATTCATCGCTTGTGCCGGAAGGCGTGTCGATCGGCCTCGGCGTCAAGACGACGGCGGTGCGCAACGTCCATACGCAGGGCGAACTGACCTCGACCGGCAACAGTTTCGACATGGCGCTGACGGGCCGCGGCTGGTTCCAGATCGAGGGCGGCGACGGCGGCACGCTCTACAGCCGCGCCGGCGCCTTCAACACCAACGCCACCGGCCAGCTGGTGACCGTCGACGGCGCCAATGTCATCCCGGCCATCACCGTGCCGACCGATGCCATCGAAGTTGTCGTCAACAAGACCGGCCAGGTCTTTGCCCGCATCGACGGCCAGACCGACCTCCAGCTGCTGGGCCAGCTGCAGCTCGCCAACTTCGCCAATGAAGCAGGCCTCGCGCCGCTCGGCGACAATCTGTTCCAGGAGACGCCGGCCTCCGGCCCGGCCAATGTCGGCGTGCCCGGCGATCCCGGCTTCGCCTCGGTCGAGCAGGGTTATCTCGAGGCCTCCAACGTCGATCCGGTCAAGGAAATCACCGAGCTGATCTCGGCGCAGCGCGCCTATGAGATGAACTCCAAGGTCATCCAGGCCGCCGACGACATGGCCTCCGTCGTGTCCAAGAACATCAGGTAAGATTTGATGGTCTCTCCGGCCTTCCGCTCCGCGCTTTGCCGCACCGCGCTGATCCTGGCGCTGGTGGCCGGCGGTGTGCCGGCGTTTGCCCAGGAGAGCGCAGACCAGCAGACCACCACTCAGGTCGCGAGCAGTCAGGCAACCGGCGAGATCGTTCTGATCCCCAACCGGGTCATTTATCCCGGCGAGATGATCGACATCGGCGTGCTGAAACCGGTGACGCTGCTCCCCGGCAAGCACAGGCCAGATGCGGTCGCCACGCGGGCCATGGAACTCCAGGGCAAGGTCGCCAAGCGCACGCTGCTGCCCGGCCGCTATATCCCGGTCGCCGCCATCCGCGACGCCTGGCTGGTCGAACAGGGCGCCGACGTGCAGGTCTATTTCATCGCCGGCGACCTCACCATTTCGGCCACGGCGGTGTCGCTGCAGCCGGGTGCCGCCGGCGATTTGATAAAGGTCCGCAACACAGACAGCGGCAAGATCTTTTCCGGCACGGTGATGGCTGACGGCACCATCCGGGTCAGCGCGTCATGAGACGCGGAGCTGCCCTTCTGCTCGCGGCCGTTGTCGGCCTGCGGCCGGCGCTGGCCGACGGTCTTACGCCGAAGCAAAAGCGCGATCTTGCCGGCCAGAATGGCGGCGCCTTTGTCGATCCCGAATACGATCCGGCCACCACCAACCGCATGTTCAGGGTCTCCAACGGCCCAAGCTCTCTGCCACCCGGCCAGGTCGCATCGCGCATCAAGGACATTGCGCAGCTGCAGGCTTCGCGCGACAACCAGCTCGTCGGCTACGGCCTCGTCATCGGCCTCGCCGGATCGGGCGACAGCCTGCGCAATTCGCCCTTCACCGAACAGTCGATCCGCGCCATGCTCGAAAATCTCGGCATCGCCACCGAAGGTGGCAGCGCGCGGGCCAAGAACGTCGCCGCCGTCATCGTCACCGCCAACATGCCGCCTTACGTGCAGTCGGGCGCCCGCATCGACATCGACGTCTCCTCCATGGGCGACGCCACATCGCTTGCCGGCGGCACGCTGATAATGACGCCACTGAAGGCGGCCGATGGCGAGATCTATGCTGTCGGGCAAGGCTCGGTCATCGTTTCCGGCTTCACTGCCCAAGGCGATGCCGAAAAGCTGACGCAGGGCGTGCCGACGGCCGGCCGCGTGCCCAACGGCGCCATCGTCGAGCGCACGGTGCGCGCCGAATTCGAGGACCAGGCGCTGCTCACCTTGCAATTGCGCAACCCCGATTTCTCCACTGCCGTTCGCATCGCCGACGCCATCAACGGCTACACCTCGCAACGCTTCGGCATGCGCGTGGCGGCGGAGCGCGATGCACGTACCGTGCAGATCAGGCGGCCGAAGAATATTTCGGCGGCGCGCTTCTACGCCGAGATCGAGAATTTGGTGGTCGAGACCGACACGCCGGCACGCGTCGTCATCGACGAACGCACCGGCACCATCGTCATCGGCAACGAGGTCAAGATCTCGCGGGTGGCGATCAGCCACGGCACGCTCACCGTGCGCATCACCGAACAGCCGAAGATCGTCCAGCCGGAACCGTTCTCCAAGGGCGTGACAGCGGAGGAACCCTTCACCACCATCGATGCCACGCGGCCTGACGCCCGCGTCAATGTGCTCGACGGACCGAACCTCGAAACGCTGGTGTCGGGCCTCAACCGTCTCGGCGTCAAGCCGGACGGCATCATTGCCATTTTGCAAGGCATCAAGTCGGCCGGCGCTTTGCAGGCCGATCTGGTTCTCCAATAGGCCATACCGATGATCGATTTCTTTTCCCAAAAGCAGCACCGCCGAAGCGCAGCCTTGGCGGCTTGCGTCATCGCCGCCACCGTCCTTGCCGGCGGCACTGTTCGCGCGGAAGAAGCGGTGCGGCAGGTTCTTCCTGGCGGGCAACAGCCGGCGGCAGTGCAGCAGCTGGTCCGCGAGAAGGTGCCCGATGAAAGCGAGATCCAGCGCTTCTGCTCCAACATCGCCGACGCCGCCCGCGACCGCCGTTACGCGCTGCAGGCCGACGAGTTGAAGCAGTTGCAGGCTGGCATCGACCAGCGCATGAAGGCGCTGGACGACAAGCGCGCCGAATACGAGCAATGGCTGAAGCGGCGTGAAGTTTTCCTGGCCCGCGCCGAGGATGGCGTCGTCAAGATCTATGCCGGCATGAAACCGGATGCCGCGGCCGAGCGCCTGGCCATGGTCAACACCGATCTCGCCGCCGCCATCCTGATGAAACTCGATTCGCGCAAGGCCGGCGTCATTCTCAACGAAATGGACCAGAAGGCGGCAGCCACGCTCACCGGCATTATGGCCAGCGCGGCGCGAAGGGTAGACCCGTCATGAAGTCGCATATACTCGCCCTGGTCGCCACCGCTTCACTTGCCGGCTGCGCCTCCGACCCCAGGGAGATCGGCAGGGAGCCGGCGCTGTCGCCGGTTGGCACCGGCATTACCGGCAGCGTCAATGCGCCCTACTCCTATCCCGAAACGCCACCCGCGCCAGTGAAGAAATTCTCGCTGTGGGATGATCGCCAGAGCCGGTTGTTCACCGACCCACGCGCGCTGCGCGACGGCGACATCCTCACCGTCAGGATCAAGCTCAACGACAAGGCCAACTTCAAGAACCAGAACGACCGCAGCCGCACCGCCGGGCGCAAGCTCGGCTATGACGTCAACCTCGGATGGGAAGGTGCCACCACCAGCGGCAAGGGCGACGCGGGGCTGAGCTCCACCACCGAAACCAATGCGGACGGCGAAATCAAGCGCTCGGAGAACCTCGAGCTCAACGTCGCCGCCGTCGTCACCGAAGTCCTGCCCAACGGCAATCTGATGATCCGGGGCTCACAGGAGGTGCGCGTCAATTACGAGCTCAGAGTGCTGACCATCGCCGGCATGGTGCGTCCATCCGATATCGGCGCTGAAAACACCATCTCTTATGAACGCATCGCCGAGGCGCGCATCTCCTATGGCGGCCGCGGCCGCGTCAGCGAAATCCAGCAGCCCGCTTACGGTCAGCAGATCCTCGACCAAGTCCTCCCCTTTTAGGACTGGAGAACGGCGCCGTGGCAAATGTCGAACAGGTTCAGCAAAAAAAGGGCCCGTCGCTTGTCATCCAGCTTGCGATGCTGCTGGCGGTGACGGGCGCCGCGATCGGCATGGGCTGGATGTCCGGCGGCTATCTGAAGGGCGTCGGGGGACCGGTGCCTGTGCCCGCCGCACCGGAGAACCAGTCCAATGCCGAGCAACCGAGCAAGGCGGCCGAACATGCTCCCGGCACCGGGCCGACGCTTGTCCAGCTGGCGCCGATCACCACCAATCTGGCTTCGCCTGCTGACACCTGGATAAGGCTGGAAGCGTCGGTGGTCTACGATGCGCCGCAGCCGCCGGAACTTACCGAAAGCATTCACCAGGACCTGCTTGCCATGGTCCGCACCCTGAAGATGCATCAGATCGAAGGCGCCAGCGGCTACCAGCATTTGAAAGCCGACCTCGAGGAGCGCGCCGCAATCCGCAGCGGTGGCCATGCCAAACAGGTTCTGATCAGGACATTGCTGCTCGAATGAGAAAACTCGTCCTCGCCGCCGCGATCGTCGTCGCCGCCACCTCTGTCGCCGCCGCCCAGCAGCTCGATCTCGGCGGCATCGGCAAGGCCGACGGCGCCACCGTCGGCTATATCATCCAGATGTTCGGTCTGATCACCGTGCTGTCGGTGGCGCCGGGCCTGTTGATCATGGTGACGAGCTTCACCCGCTTCGTCATCGCCTTCTCGATCCTGCGCGCCGGCATCGGCCTGCAGTCGACGCCGGCCAATCTGATCCTGATCTCGCTGTCGCTGTTCATGACCTTCTACGTCATGGCGCCGACCTTCGACCAGGCCTGGAACACCGGCGTCAAGCCGCTGATGGACAACCAGATCAGCCAGACCGAGGCGTTCGAAAAGATTTCGGACCCGTTCCGCACCTTCATGCTGCACAATGTCCGCGACAAGGACTTCGACCTGTTCGCCGATCTCGCCCGCGAACGCGGCCAGGTCGTTGCCAGGGACACCGTCGACCTGCGCATCCTGGTGCCGGCCTTCATGATCTCCGAAATCCGCCGCGGCTTCGAGATCGGCTTCCTGATCGTGCTGCCGTTCCTCGTCATCGACCTGATCGTCGCCACCATCACCATGGCCATGGGCATGATGATGCTGCCGCCGACCGTCGTTTCGCTGCCCTTCAAGATCCTGTTCTTCGTCCTCATCGACGGCTGGAACCTGCTTGTCGGCAGCCTGGTGCGCTCCTTCACCTGACCGTCCGCGCGCCGTTGGCGCCTTGCTAAAGTTTTATGCAATATATTTCCGGTTAACCGTCCCGTTTAGCCCTTTGGTAGGGACTTGCCCGCATATTGCTCGCAGATGGCGGGTGATCGGGTCTCACGATCATTGGCATGATGCCGCTCCGTCATACCGGAAAAGCCGGTATGTCAAAAACACCCTGTAAAAATCAAGGTACGAGTAGCCATGTCCAGTATCATGACGAACGCCTCGGCGCTGACCGCGCTGCAGAGCCTGAACAACACCAACAAATCCCTCGAGCAGACGCAGGCCCGCATCTCGACCGGCTACCGCGTTGCCACCGCTTCCGACAACGCCGCTTACTGGTCGATCGCGACCTCGATGAAGTCCGACAACAAGGCCAACTCGGCCGTGCAGGACGCCCTCGGCCTCGGCGCCGGCAAGGTTGACACCGCCTACACCGCCATCAACGACGTCAAGGACCAGGTCGACCTGATCAAGACCAAGCTGGTCACTGCCCGTAGCGCCTCGAAGGAAGACCAGCAGAAGATCGCGACCGAAATCAACGCCATCCAGGCGCAGATCAAGTCCTCGGTCGCCAACGCCAACTTCGCCGGCTCGAACCTGCTGCAGAACGACGCTGCCGCCGCGTCCGACCTGAAGATCGTTGCGGCTTACAACCGTACCGGCGCGACCGTCACCATCGACACCATCGACGTCAAGGCTGCCGATACGCAGGTTCTCGATGTCGCCGGCACGGGCGGCATCGTCGGTGGCCTGCTCGCCGCGGCCTTCTTCGACCCCAGCACCACGGCGGTTACCCCCGCCGCCATCGACACCGCGCTCGGCACTGTTGAAACGGCGCTTGCCAAGCTGTCCACCGGCGCTGCCTCGCTCGGCGCTGCCAAGTCGCGCATCGACACCCAGAAGAGCTTCCTGTCGAACCTGTCGGACTCGATCGACAAGGGCGTCGGCGCTCTGGTCGACGCAGACATGAACAAGGAATCGACCCGTCTGCAGGCCCTCCAGGTCCAGCAGCAGCTCGGCATCCAGGCGCTGTCGATCGCCAACGGCAACTCGCAGTCGATCCTGTCGCTCTTCCGCGGCTGATCTCTCGACTTTACGACTGACACCATCCGTCGGGCCGCGCCAACAGCGCGGCCCGATTCTTTTTGCGGCTGTTGATTTTCTTCCTAAATGGCGGCCGATTTTTGCTTCTGGCCAGCGCCCTGAATGGCTTGGTTTAACAGGCCATTAACCATATCCCGGTAGTCATGGTTAACCATTCCATGGCGGGCAGACCATACGGTCGATGGGCTTATGCCTACCCCCTTGATGAAGTTGATCCGGCGTGTGCGGGACACGCCAGTGTTTGAAAAGGGGTAAATATCTTGGCTAGCATCATGACGAACGCTTCGGCTCTGACCGCGCTGCAGAGCCTGAACAACACCAACAAGCAGCTTGAAACCACTCAGTCGCGCATTTCGACCGGCTACCGCGTCGCCACCGCCAGCGACAACGCCGCCTACTGGTCGATCGCCACCACGATGAAGTCCGACAACAAGGCGCTTTCGGCCGTTCAGGACGCGCTTGGCCTCGGCGCCGGCAAGGTCGACACCGCCTACACCGCCATCACCGACATCAAGGACCAGGTCGACCTGATCAAGGCCAAGCTGGTCACTGCACGCAGCGCCAGCAAGGACGACCAGCAGAAGATCGCCACTGAGATCAAGGCTATCCAGGACCAGATCAAGTCGTCGGTCACCAACGCCTCCTATGCCGGCTCGAACCTGCTGCAGAACGACGCTGCCGCGACCTCCGACCTGAAGATCGTCGCGTCCTATAACCGCACCGGCACGACCGTCGCCATCGACACCATCGACGTCAAGGCGGCCGACACGCAGGTCCTCGATCTTCCCGGCACCGGCGGCATCGTCGGCGCTCTGCTGGCGACGACCTTCTTCGATCCCAGCACAACCCAGGTCCTTCCGGCAGCCATCGACACCGCACTTGGCGCCGTTGAAACGGCGCTTGCCAAGCTGTCCACGGGCGCTGCCTATCTCGGCGCCGCCAAGTCGCGCATCGATACCCAGAAGAGCTTCCTGTCGAACCTGTCGGACTCGATCGACAAGGGCGTCGGCGCGCTGGTCGACGCCGACATGAACAAGGAATCGACGCGGCTGCAGGCCCTACAGGTCCAGCAGCAGCTCGGCATCCAGTCGCTGTCGATCGCCAACGGCAACTCGCAGTCGATCCTGGCGCTGTTCAAGCAGTAAGCCTGACCCGGCTTTCTCCTTCTTGAATTGAAGGGCCGCGCCGACAG